>CAZBMT010000239.1:0-4546 GCA_964492645.1 uncultured Cyanobium sp.
TTGGCCGCCAGGGTGATGGTGTCGCCGACGCGGGCATCGGCCACCGCCTTGATCGAGGCGGACAGGTAGCCCACCTCCCCGGCGTGGAGGCTCTCCACCTGGCGCTGGTCCGGCGCCATCACCCCCACCTCGTCGAGCTCCACCACCTTGCCGCTGGCCATCAGCAGCACCTTGTCCTTGCGGGCGATCACGCCGCTGATCACCCGGAAGTAGACGATCACCCCCCGGTAGGGGTCGTAGTAGGAGTCGAAGATCAGGGCCCGCAGCGGTTCGTCCACCTGGTCCGGCGGCGCCGGCACCCGATCCACCACCGCCTGCAGGATCTCCGGCACCCCCAGACCGGTCTTGGCGGAGCAATTGATGGCCGTGGAGGTGTCGAGGCCGATGATCGCCTCGATCTCCGCCTTGATCCGGTCCGGATCGGCCCCGGGCAGGTCGATCTTGTTGAGCACCGGGATGATCTCCAGATCGTTCTCCAGCGCCAGGTAGACATTGGCCAGCGTCTGGGCCTCCACCCCCTGGCTGGCATCCACCACCAGCAGGGCGCCCTCGCAGGCCAGCAGGCTGCGGCTCACCTCATAGGAGAAGTCGACGTGGCCAGGCGTGTCGATCAGGTTGAGGATGTAGGTGTGGCCGTCGGCCGCCTTGTACTCCATGCGGGCCGCCTGGAGCTTGATCGTGATGCCCCGCTCCCGCTCCAGCTCCATGTTGTCGAGGAACTGGGCCTGCATGTCCCGGGCCGCCACGGTGCCGGTGTCCTGCAGCAGGCGGTCGGCCAGGGTCGATTTGCCGTGGTCGATGTGGGCGATGATGCAGAAGTTACGGATCCGCTGGGCGGGAACGTCGGTCATGGGGGAGCAGCGACCGGCGACCCCCAGGGGCCACCACAAGACAGAGCGATCCTAGGCAGCGGCGGCCAGGGGCTCCCCGGGGCCCAGCGCGGCCACCTGGGGTTGTTCCTACGGCTTGTGGGCCTAGCATGTGCCCACAGTGCGGAGGAACCATTGCAGGCCTTCACCATCCGCCAGCTCAAAAGCAACCCCTCCACGGTGATCCGCGCCGCCGAGGCCGATGCCATGGCGCTGGTCACCAGCCGAGATCAGCCCACGGCGCTGGTGGTCGCCCTCGATCGTCTCGGCGTGGCCGATACGGCCGCCGTGCGCTCCGGCCTCGCCCTGACCTTGATCCAGTCGGGTTCGATCTCCACCGCTGCCGCGGCCCGTATCGCCGGCCTGCCACTGCCGCACTTTCTTGAACTCCTCTCCAGCCTGAGGATTCCAATCAGCTCCAGCGATCCGGCCGACACCAGCTCCGATCTGGAGGCCGCCCGGCGCTGGCTCGGGCACCACGCCACAGCCGTTCGCGCTTGATCCCAGCGGTGATCGCCGATGCCGGCCCGCTCATCGGGCTCTCACGGATCGGGCGGCTGGTCCTGTTGCGCGACGTGTTCGGGCTGGTCCTGATCACGCCGGCCGTTGCGGCCGAACTGCGGATCACAGGGCCGGAGCCAGACCTTGCTCGCTTTGAAGGGCAGGAGGATCTAGCCGCGGCCCTGGTCGAGGGCTGGCTGCGCCTCAATGAACCGGGCCGACCCGAGGCCTACCACCCCCTCAACCCTGGCGTCGATGCCGGCGAGGCCAGCTGCATCGCCCTGGCGCTGGGGAGGCGTCAGCAGGGCCTGGAATCGCTGCTGATCCTCGACGACCGCGCTGGACGCGCCGAAGCCCGCCGGCTGGATCTGGAGCTCACCGGCACGGCTGCGGTGGTGGCCATGGCGCGGCTGCGCGGGCTGATCCCCGCCGCCGGGCCGGTGCTGCTGGAACTGCGCGGCAGGGGTTACTTCCTCAGCGACGCCACGATCGACACCGTCCTGAGGGCCTTGAACGAACGCTGAAGGGGCTGGGCTACGCGGCGGCCAGGCCGATGCCGAGCCGCCGCAGCAGCGGCAGGCGTTCGCGGCCGAAGGTCTCCCAGAACGCCTGCAGCTGGCCCAGGGCCTGCTCTGGGTCTTCGGTCGGCCGTCCCTCAGGGTCTTTCACACTGCCGCCGGCCATGGTGATCCCCATCCACACCAGCTGGACGACGTCGTCGGCGGAAAGATCGGTGTTGGCGGCCTGCAGGAAGAACGCCTCCAGCAGGGTGATGGTGACGGGCTGCCGCAGCACCGGCGACAGCAGGGCCTCAATGTCCTCTCCGGCGGTCATCAGATCGAGGCAGCGTCGATTGAAGGCCGCAAAGGAGCGGACCTGTGCCTCACCCTCCGCCCCGGGGGGAAACGCACCAGCGACCACCCCGGCCCAGAGCAGCACCGAGAGCCGCAGCACCAGATCCTCCAAGCCGATGGAGAGGACCTCCATCAGCTCGCCGACGCTGTGGGGCCGCTCCGCCAGCAGACCCTTCAGCGCGTCCAGGAAGGAGGGCTCCATTCCGAGCTGCCCGAAGCTCGACTCGAACGTTTCCCGCTTATCCGGAACGGCGGAGAAGTGAAGAGTCACATCGGCCAGCGCCTGCCGGCGCCAGGGAGCGGGGGGCCGGCGCATCCCCTTGGCGAACAGATCGCGGCGGAAGGTCTGGTGAATCGCCAGGTCGAGCAGCACCTGCCGCATCGCCGCATCGCTGCCCTGCTCCACCAGGGCCCGCCGGCCGGGATCCAGCAGGCTCGGAAACATCTCCGGCAAGGACGCCGAGCCGATGTGGCTGAGACCGAAGCCGTTGCAGAGGCGGTGCATCGGCCCCACGTAGAGCGGCTGGTGGGCGGCCTGGTACTCGCCAGCCAGATAGTCCTCGGGCAGCGGCCGCAACTGCTCCTCCAGCGTCCGCAGGGCCGGGAGTTCGGTGCCCAGCGGCCAGCTGCCCTCCGGTCCCGTCAGCCGGGTGAGGGTGGCGACCGCGCTGCGGATCCCCGCCACCGTGGTGCTGCCGCCGGCACGCAGAGCCTCCTCCACGCTGAGCATCTGCAGCGGGCTGCGGGCCAGCCAGCCTGGATAGGTGTTGTAGGAGCAGAAGAACAGCCCACCGGGCCGCAACACGGAGCTGGCCGCGGCCACCAGGGCCCGGCGCACCTCGGGGCTCACCCAGCTGGCCAGCCCGTGTGACACCACGAAGTCGAAGGCCTCCGGCCAGTCGCGGCAGGGTCCGCTCCCGGGGCGGCCGTTGGTGAAGGTGGTGAGATCCGCCAGGGCGATGTGAACGTTGGTCAGGCCCAGAGCTTCCGCCCGGGCCGTGGCTTCGGCGACATGGGTGGGGTTCAGGTCCACCCCGTAGAAGCGACCCTCGGGGTGGGCGGCGGCGTTGAACGACAGGTTCAGCCCGTGGCCGCAGCCGAGATCGAGATAGGTGAAGACTCAGTAGAGCAGGCCGGGATCCAGCCGGTGACGGCCGCCCAGCAGCGTGGCCAGCACGAGCCACGACACCGAAAGTTCCCGGTGCAGGAAGGCCCCGTAGGTCTTCTCAGTCGGATAGGCGGGGTTGGGGTCCATCCCGACAGTGCGGTGCTGTCCGCGCAGGATCGCTCAGGAACCGGGCCCTGCCACCCTCGGGCGGCGAAGCAGGGCCCCTAGGGCTTGATCGGACTAAACTAAGGCTTATTCCTGGTCGGTCAGTGCCGTGACATCGGCGAGCCCCTCGGCGCCCCCTCCCCTGGCGTTGCAGGTCAACGTGCACGAGGCCAAGACCCAGCTGTCCCGTTTGCTGGTCCAGGTCGAGGCCGGACAGGAGGTCGTGATTGCCCGGGCCGGTGTGCCGATTGCCCGGCTGGTGCCCTGCCGCGGACGCCCGGGGGGCCTCGCTCCACCGGGGGCCCTGGCCGGCGCCATCCAGATGGCCGACGACTTCGACGCCCCGCTCGACGGCCTTTTTCTGGACGACCCCTTTCCCGGCGGCTGAAACCATGGCCCGTCTGCTGCTCGACACCCACCTGGTGCTCTGGTGGCTGAGCGGCGATCCACGCCTGACGAGCTCGGTCATCAGCCTGTTGCAGGATCCTGGCCAGGAGGTCTTCGTCAGCCAGGCGTCCCTCTGGGAAATGGCCATCAAGACGTCGCTCGGACGCCTCTCAGCCGATCTGGTGCAGGTGGAGCGCAGCCTTCCGGACCAGGGTTTCCGCTGGTTGACGCTGCGCAACGAACACCTGCTGACGGTCGGAAAACTGGAGATCGTCGAGGGTCATCGCGATCCCTTCGATCGGCTCCTGGTGGCCCAGAGTCGGTGTGAGCCCATGCTGCTGCTGAGCGCTGACCGGCAGCTGGAGGCCTACGGAACAACGGTGCGGCTCGTCTGATCGGCGGCAGGCTTCCTAAGCTTCCTCCAGCCGCCTGTTCCAGCATGACCACCGACACCGCCAGCCCCGAAACCACAGCGCCCGCCGTGGACAGCGATCCCCGCGCCCTCACGATCGAGAACGTGGAGCGGGTGCTTGATGAGCTGCGCCCCTACCTGATGGCCGATGGCGGCAACGTCGAGATCGTCGAAATCGACGGCCCGGTGGTGAAAGTGCGCCTGCAGGGCGCCTGCGGCTCCTGCCCCAGCAGCACCATGACCCTCAAGA
>CAZBMT010000240.1:0-4509 GCA_964492645.1 uncultured Cyanobium sp.
CGATGATCTGCATCAGGTTCTCCGGCGTGTCCGGCAGCATCGAGCCGCCGGCCTCGAGCCGGTGGATCACCTCCGCGTAGCGGTGGGTGGAGGGGGGGATCAGGGGCTGGCGGACGGTGTCCGGCGCGGCGGCGGTGGGCGGCGTCATGAGGGCAGCTGGCGGGGGGACGCGGAGGGGGCGATGGCCACGAGGGGGGCGAAGGGTTCACGGCGCAGGGCCAGGGCCGTGGTGGTGGATTCGCTCCAGCCCACGAGCAGGCCGGGCCAGATTCCACCGACCACCACAAGGGCGGCCAGCAGGATCGCGGGGAAGCGCTCGCTCCAGACCGTGCTCGGATAGTCGACCCGGTCGTTGTCGAGGCGGCCGAAGCCGACCCTGTTGAACAGGCGCACGGCGTAGACGGCCGTGAACCCTGAGGCGATCAGGCACAGCAGCGTGGGCACCGGGAAGGGGGTCCAGCTGGCCTCGAACATCAGGAATTCCGGCACGAAGCCCGCCAGGCCGGGGATGCCGGCGCTGGCCATCAGGGCCAGCAGGAACAGGCCGAGGGTGAAGGGCAGACCCCGGTAGGGGTTGAGCAGGCCGGCCAGCTCGGGG
The DNA here is from genome assembly GCA_964492645.1 of uncultured Cyanobium sp. Lineage (GTDB taxonomy): Bacteria > Cyanobacteriota > Cyanobacteriia > PCC-6307 > Cyanobiaceae > Cyanobium. The sequence goes on from CAZBMT010000240.1 coordinate 599, forward strand.
ATCCGGATCGAGCCGGTCTTGCTCTCGATCAGCCCCACCAGATGGAAGAGCAGGGCCGAGATCAGGCCGTGGGCGAGCAGCTGGGCCACCACCCCCTGAAGGCTCAGGGGGGTGGCGGAGGCCAGGGCCACCACCAGCAGACCCATGTGGCCGAGGGAGCCGTAGGCCACCAGGCGGCGGATGTCGCTCTGGACGATGGCGTTGAGGGCGCCGTAGGCGGCGGTGAGGGCCCCCACCCCGGCGATCCACGGCGACCAGAGGATCCATTCGTCGGGAAGGAAGCCGATGGCGAAGCGCAGCAGGCCATAGCCGCCCAGGATCGAGACCCCGCCGCTCAGCAGCATCGCCACCGGGCTGGAGGCCTGGCCGTAGGCCAGGGGCTGCCAGCCGTGCAGGGGCACCACCGGCAGCTTGAGGCCGAAGGACAGCACCAGCAGGGCGAAGATCCAGTGGCTGCTGCCAGGGGGGAGCTCCATGGCGGCCAGGTCGGCGAAGGCGAAGCTGAACCCGCCACCGTTGAGCCAGCCCAGGGCCAGCACACCCCCCAGCAGGGCGAGCCCCGACACGGCGCCGTACATCACGTACTGGATGGCCGCCTGGGCGCGACGCTGCCCTCCCCAGACCGCCAGCAGCAGGGTGGTGGGGATCAGCACCAGCTCGTAGGCCAGCAGGAACAGCAGGGCATTGCGGGCCAGCACCGCCCCCGTCAGGCCGACGTCGGTGGCCAGCAGCAGGCTCAGGAACAGCCGCGGCCGGGCCTGGTCGGCGGGGGTGGCCAGCACCGTGACCAGGACGATCAGGGCGATCAGCACCGCCAGCGGGGCGGACAGACCATCGAGCCCCAGGTCGAAGGAGAGACCGATGCGGGGCAACCACACCTGGTGCAGCTCGCTGGGCCCCCGGCCGAGCTGGGTGAGGCCGATGGCGAACTGCAGCAGCGCCGCCCCCAGGCTCACCCGGCGCAGCAGCGGCTGCTGTTCCGGCAGCAGGGGCAGGAGCACGGCCGCGAGGGCCGGCACGAGCAGAAGCAGGAGGAGGGCCATCAGCGGAGCAGGGAGGAGGGCACGATGGTCAGGAGCCAGGCGGCCATCAGCACCACGCCGACCAGCAGGGTGAGGGCGTAGGTCTGGGTACGTCCCGAGGTGGTGAAGCTGAGGCGACGGGCGCTCTGGAGAGCCGCCTCGCCGGTGGCGCCGGTGAAGCCATCGACCACCTGGCGATCGGTCCAGGAGCTCAGGCGAGCCAGGCCGACCACCAGGGCCACCACCGAACGGTGGTAGAAGCTCTCGGTGTTCATGTCATGGGCCAGCCAGTGCTGCAGTCCCCCCAGGGCGGAAGGCAGCTGGGCCAGGGGATGGGGCCGCAGGTAGAACACCGCCGAGAGACCGCCGCCCACCAGGGTGGAGAGCAGCAGGGGCACCGCCTGGGGGCCCCAGCCCAGCAGGGGCGAAGCGACGAAGACCCCGAACTTCGCCAGCAGGATCGGCAGGTGCAGCACCACGCCCATCAGCACCAGGGTGGGCAGCACCATCAGCCACAGCACCTCGGCGGAGCGAACCGTGAACACGCTGGGGCGTCCGCCCCAGATCAGGCCGAAGACGCGCACCAGGCCGGCGGCGATCAGGGCGTTGGTGACCAGCACGAAACCGCCCAGCAGAGCGGGCTGGGCACTGGCGGTGCAGAGCTCCAGCAGTTCGCGGATGGCGGCGAAGCCGCCGAAGGGGGGCAGGGCCATCAGACCGCCCGCTCCGGTGAGGAAGGCCAGGCCCACCAGCGGCCGGCGGGTCCACAGCCCCCCGAGCTGGGTGAGGTCCTGGGTGACGTTGCTGACGATCACCGTGCCCACCGCCATCAGCACCAGGGCCATCGGCAGCGGATAGACCAGCAGCAGGTGCCCCGCCACGCCGGGGTCCCCGAGGCCCACGGCCATGAACAGCAGACCCATCCAGCTGCTGGCCAGGAAGGAGAGGGCCCGCTTGATGTCGATCTGCGCCAGGGCGATGAGGGCGCCCACCAGGGCGGTGGTGCCGCCCACCACCACCAGCACGGTGGTGACCAGGGGGCTGAGGGCGAGCATCGGCTGCAGACGCAGCAGCACCCAGGCGCCGCCCGCGACCACCACCGAGTTGCGCAGCACCGTGGAGGGCAGCGGCCCCTCCATCGCCTCGTCGAGCCAGAGGTGCAGGGGGATCTGGGCGCATTTGCCCATGGGGCCGGCCACCAGGGCCAGCAGGATCAGCTGCTGGCTCAGGGGCAGGTGGCCAGGCGACTGGGCGGCCGCCCAGTCGGCCAGGGATCCGAAGTTCCAGGTGCCGGTGACCGGCAGGATCGCCACCAGGCCCGCCAGCAGGATCAGGTCACCGATGCGCTTGGTGAGGAAGGCATCCCGCGCGCCCTTGACCACCAGGGACTGGTTGTACCAGGTGCCCACGATGAGATAGGTGCCCAGCGTCAGCAGCTCGAGGATCACATAGCTGAAGAACAGCGAATCGGTGAGCAGCAGGGCGCACAGACCCGCCTCGAAGAAGCTCAGGGAGCCGAAGAAACGCGGCCAGCCCCAGTCCATCTCCAGGTAGCCGATGGCGAACACCTGGGCGAGCACATGGACCCCGGTGACGAACAGGGTGGCGATCAGGGCCGGCTGGGTGATCGAGCCGTCGAAGCCGATCGTCAGGCCGGCGGTGTCCAGCCAGGTCCAGCCGAAGTGCAGCGGCAGGGCCGCCGGGTGGGCGTTGGCGGCCAGCAGCGCCAGCAGGCTGTGGGCGAAGGCCAGGCTGACCATGGTCAGGTTGAGGTAGCCGCAGGGGCGTGGTCCCGTCTTCCAGATGAACCCTGGTGACCAGGCCACGGAGGCCACGGCGGCCAGCAGGGGATAGATGGGGACCAGCCAGGCCGTCTGGGCGAAGAACAGGGTCATGGCGGGAGAACGGACGGGACCGGAGATGGCCCGCGTGGTGGCGAACACTAAGATCCCCGGCGCGCGACGGTGGCCCTTCCGGGAAGGAAAGCCCTATCGGTGATCCAAGCGCCGGTTATCAGTCGGCGGGCGGTGCGGCGGGGTTCAGGCGTCGGCGCAGCGGCGGCGGCGCCACAGCCGCCACACCTTCTCGAGTTCCAGGTACACGAAGAACAGCAGACTGAAGGCCACGCAGATGCCCAGATCGCGCCCGGAAAGGGGCACGGTGCCGAAGAACTTGGCCAGCACCGGCACGTAGAGCAAGGACAACTGCAGCAGGGTGGTGAACACCACCGCCCCCAGCAGCCAGGGGTTGGTGAAGGGGTTGACCTGGACCAGCGGCCGGTCGCTGCGGGCCGCCAGCGCGTGCCCCATCTGGGCCAGGCAGAGCATGGTGAAGACCATCGTCTTCCAGGGGCTGCCCGCGCGGGAGGCGTAGACCATCATCGTGATCGTGATGGCGGCGAACACCACCCCGATGCGCAGGATGTAGCTGCCCACGCCCCGGGCGAAGATCGATTCTCCGGGCTCGGCCGGAGAGCGCTGCATCAGGCCGGCCTCCCCGGGCTCCAGGGCCAGGGCCAGGGCGGGCACGCCGTCGGTGACCAGGTTCATCCAGAGGATCTGGATCGGGGTCATCGGCACCCCCACCAGCCCGAGCAGGGGCGCGGAGGCGATCGTGATCAGCTCGCCCACGTTGCTGCCGAGGATGTACTTGATGAAGCGGCGGATATTGGCGTAGACGAGCCGGCCCTGCTCCACCGCGTTGACGATCGTGGCGAAGTTGTCGTCGAGCAGCACCATGTCGGAGGCCTCCTTGCTCACCTCCGTGCCGGTGATGCCCATGGCCACGCCGATGTGGGCCTGCTTGAGGGCCGGGGCGTCGTTGACGCCGTCCCCGGTCATCGCCACCACCTGCCCCAGTCCCTGGAAGGCCTTGACGATGCGCAGCTTC
>CAZBMT010000241.1:0-4491 GCA_964492645.1 uncultured Cyanobium sp.
GGCAGGAAGGCGAGGTCGTTGTGGAGCAGGAAGCTGTCGGGGGCGCCGCCCACCGCCACGTTGAACTTGCGCGGCAGGTTGCGGGGACCGTCATCGGCCAGCAGCCGGGCCTGGATGGCCTCCACCAGCGGCCGGGTGTCGATCAGCTCCTCGGGATCGAGACCGGCCAGGGGGTTGCCGGTGATGTTGCGGGGGTTGTCGTGGCCCGACTGGCGGCTGGTGAGGCCGACCCGCTCCATCGCCGCCAGCAGGGGCGGCATGTCCTCCAGCAGCAGGCCCCGCAACTGCAGGTTCTGGCGGGTGGTGATGTCGGCGCTGCCGTGCTCGCCGCAGCGGTCGACCGCGTCGGCCAGCAGCTCCAGCTGCTCGGCAGCGATCACGCCGTTGGGCAGCCGCAGCCGCACCATGAAGCGACCGGGGGTGACGGGACGGAAGAAGATCCCCAGCCACTTGAGCCGGATCGTCAGGGTGGCCTCATCGAGGGACTCCCAGCCCGCCGCGGCCAGCTCCGCCAGCCGCGGGGCCAGGTCGAGGCCGCAGAGCTCCGCCTTGGCCCTCTCGACCTTGCTGAGCTCCGCAGGCGGCGGTGAGGAACGGTCGCTCGTCGGGGCGGTGTCGACGCTGGTGTCGGTGCTGTTCATGCGGAAAAACGGATGGCATGGCCAGCCATGCGGCGGATTCCTGGCGTGCAGGTGGGCGGAGGCTGAGCCTCGGGGGTGCTTCGGGAAGCGCGTCTCAGGCCGCACCGGCGAGACGGGAACCAGGGACGCCGATGAGAGCTGCGTCGTCCGGACGGATGGTTGTGTCGGGGCGCGCCGGGGAAAGCTGCGCGAGCCCGCCGATCAGGAGGCTTTAGTTTCCGGCATGGAACCGTCCTCCCATGTCGCCACTGTTACCAGAACCGGCTGGCCCGGGACCTGACACCTCCCCGCCGGAGACGGCGCCGACCCGGACCGGTGCCGAAGACCGGCGTCTGTTGCGCCTGCAGGCGCTCGGCCCCGAGCGGGCCCGGTTCCGCGAGCTGATCGGCAAGGTGGGCAGCGGCGAGCACACCAGCACCGGCCTGGACCGCCAGGAGGCCGCCGAGGCCATGGACCTGATGCTCCGGGGGCTGGTCGATGGCGCCCAGATGGGGGCCTTCCTGATCGCCCACCGGATCCGCCGCCCCCACCCCACCGAGCTCGCCGGCATGCTCGACAGTTACCGGCGCTGCGGGCCGGTGCTGGAGACCCCAGGCCGGCGGCCGCTCTGCTTCGCGGTGCCCTACGACGGCCGCAGCCGCACCGCCCCCCTGCTGCCCCTGGTGGCCCTGGTGCTGGCCAGCGACGCGGTGCCGGTGGTGCTGCACGGCGGCGATCCGATGCCGGTGAAGTTCGGCGTCACCCTGGCCGAACTGTTCGAGGCGATCGGCATCCCTTCCACCGGCCTGCCGCTCAGCGACCTCCAACAGCGCCTCGATCGGCACGGGCTGGCCCTCACCCACCAGCCCGACCATTTCGCCTGGGCGGAGCGGCTGGTCCCTGTGAGGGACGCCATCGGCAAACGGCCGCCGGTGGCGAGCCTGGAGCTGCTGTGGACGCCGCACCGGGGGGAGCACCTGCTGGTGAGCGGCTTCGTCCATCCCCCCACCGAGACCCGCGCCTGGCAGGCCCTGCAGGAGTGCGGCGAGACCGACCTGCTGACGGTGAAGGGCCTGGAGGGCTCCACCGACCTGCCCACCTCCCGTGCCGGCATCACCGCCCGCGTGCGCCGGGGAACCACCGAGCGGATCCTGCTCCACCCCCGCGACCACGGCATCACCAGCGCGGAGGTGCCGTGGCAGGGTCTGGAGGACTGGCGGACCCAGGCCCTGGCGGCCCTGTGCGGCGAAGGGGACCTGGCGCCGGCGCTGCGATGGAACGTGGCGGCCTATCTCTGGTTCGCTGGTCGCTTCGAGCGCCTCGAGCACGCCCTGGAGCAGGCGACGGCACTGCTCGTGGCCCGCAGCGGTGAGCGGCTGCGGCGCCAGCTGGCCGCGGCGGAAGCCTGAGTCCGCCCCTCGAACATCCGAATCGGTAACCGATGTGACTCTGAGGCGGGCTGTCGGCGTGGTCTCTTGAGGGCTGCCTGGTCAGCCTGCGCGCCAGCCAACCCGAATCCTCGCCAGCACGGTGCGCTTCGTTGTGGAGCCCGTCCTGAGATCCCACGCACCTGACGGTGCGTCCCTCCGGTCCTCTCTGGCTCCCCTTCAGGCTTCATGTCGAACCTTTCCCGTCGCAAGTTTCTGATCACCGCCGCCGGCACCACGGCCGGCGCCATCTGGCTGAGTGCCTGTGGCGGCAGCAAGGAGGCGGCCGCCCCCACCCCGGCGCCGGCGGGAGGTGGCGCCGATGCGCCTGAAGTCCCCGGCGTGACTCTCGGCTTCATCGCCCTCACCGACGCCGCCCCGCTGATCATCGCCAAGGAGAAGGGCTTCTTCGCCAAACACGGCATGCCCGAGGTGAAGGTGATGAAGCAGACCTCCTGGGCCGTCACCCGCGACAACCTGGAACTGGGTGGAGCCGGCGGCGGCATCGATGGCGCCCACATCCTCACGCCGATGCCCCTGCTGCTGGCGGCGGGCAAGATCACCAAGAGCCAGCAGCCGCTGCCGATGGCCACGCTGGCCCGTTTGAATACCCAGGGCCAGGGGATCTCGGTCTCGAAGGATTTCCTGGCGAACAAGCTCACGATCGACAACAAGGCCGGCCTCGCCGACGCCGTTGCCGCGACGGCCAAGACCGGCCGGAAGTTCAAGGCGGCCGTCACCTTCCCCGGCGGCACCCACGACCTGTGGATGCGTTACTGGCTGGCCGCCAACGGCATCGACCCCAACAAGGACGCCGACCTGGTGGTGATCCCCCCGCCCCAGATGGTGGCCAACATGCAGACCGGCACCATGGACACCTTCTGTGTGGGCGAGCCCTGGAACCAGCGCCTCGTCAACAAGAAGCTCGGCTACACCGCCGCCGTCACCGGGGAACTCTGGAAGTTCCACCCCGAGAAGTCCTTCTCGATGCGTGCCGACTGGGTGGAGAAGAACCCCAAGGCCACCCAGGCCCTGCTGAAGGCGGTGCTGGAAGCCCAGATGTGGTGTGAAGATCCCGCCAACCTCGACGAGCTCTGCGAGATCACTTCAAAGGACAAGTACTTCAAGGCCTCGGTGGCCGACATCAAACCTCGCCTGGCCGGCAACTTCGACTACGGCGACGGCCGCGTCGTCACCGACAGCCCCTACCGGATGCGCTTCTGGAGCGAGAACGCCTCCTTCCCGTTCAAGAGCCACGACCAGTGGTTCGTCGTCGAAGACATGCGCTGGGGCTATCTCCCCGCCAGCACCGACGTCGATGCCCTGGTGAACCAGGTGAACCGGGCCGATCTCTGGAAGCAGGCGGCCAAGGCGATCGGACAGGACAAGGCCATTCCGGCCAGTGATTCCCGCGGCAAGGAAACCTTCTTCGACGGTGTCGTCTTCGATCCGGAGAATCCCAAGGCCTACCTGGACGCCCTCAAGATCAAGGCCATGTCCTGACGCGGAAGACGCCCCTTCCCCCGTTCCTCCCGCCCAATCCCACCCTGTTCCCATGGCCCTCAGCGCAGCAGCACATCACAACCGGTCCAGACGGATCACGCCGATCTGGGTCTCCTGGGTGGCTCCCTATGTGATCTGCGTCGGCGCCTTTCTGGTGGTGTGGCAGCTGGTGTCCCTCGTCCTGGGGGTCTCCCGCCTGCCGGGGCCGATCAATGTCATCGCCGACACCTGGGATCCTTACATCATCCATCCCTTCTTTGATGACGGGGGCACCAGCAAGGGACTGGCCTGGCAGATCCTGATCTCGCTGCAGCGGGTGGCCATGGGCTACGGGCTCGCCGCCGTGGTGGGGATCACCATCGGGGGCCTCCTGGGGATGAGCCGCTTCCTCGGCAAGGGCTTCGATCCCGTGATCCAGGTGCTGCGCACCGTGCCGCCCCTGGCCTGGTTCCCGATCGCTCTGATGGTGTTTCAGGATTCCGCCGTCTCGGCCGTATTCGTGATCTTCATCACCGCGATCTGGCCGATCATCATCAACACGGCCGTGGGCATTCGCCAGATTCCCGAGGATTACATCAACGTGGCCCGGGTGCTGAAGCTGCGAAAAAGCGCCTACATCAAGGACATCGTCATCCCAGCCACAGTGCCCTTCGTGTTTGCGGGTCTGCGGATCGCCGTGGGGCTGGCCTGGCTGGCGATCGTGGCTGCCGAAATGCTCAAGGCTGACGGCGGCATCGGCTACTTCATCTGGGACGCCTACAACTCCGGGGGCGATGGCAGCTCCAGCGAGATTGTGCTGGCGATCATCTACGTCGGCATCGTCGGCCTGCTGCTCGATCGCCTGGTGGCCTTCGCCGGCCGCAGGCTCAGCAAGGGAGCCGCCTGACCATGGCCGCCCTGTTCACCGTCGACCACGTCACCCAGGCCTTCGCCTTGCCCGG
>CAZBMT010000242.1:0-4490 GCA_964492645.1 uncultured Cyanobium sp.
CTCGCCTCCGACGACTGGGAGGAGATGGAGGAGTACGAGTACGCCTTCGTCTGATTCCCTTCCTGCGGCTCCTGATCAGCGGCCTTTCCAGCCCCTGACCAGGAACTCCCGCACCGGGGCGATCAGTTCGGGATCGATGCTGTGGCCGCCCGGGAAGGCGATCCGCCGCACCGAACCGCCGGCTTCCGCGAGCGAGCGCTCCAGCGCCTCGCTGGCCGCGAACGGCACCACTGGATCCTGCTCGCCATGGGTGAGCAGGATCTCCGTCTTCGGCGTCCGGGGTTGCCAGTCGGGATGGGGGTAGCCGCTGCAGGCCACCAGTCCCGCCAGCGGCAGGGGCTCGCTGGCCTCCGATCCGCCGCCCGTGGCCACATCGATGGCCATCGCCGCCCCCTGGGAGAAGCCCAGCAGGCAGGTGTGCTCGAGCGGCACCGAAACGCCCAGGGCCAGCAGCCGTTGCCGCAGCGCCCGGCGGGCCTCGGGCAGCTGGGGCCACTCGGGCTGCTGCAGGTCGTACCACTGGCGGCCCATCCCGGCCGGATGGGGCAGGGGTGCCCGCAGGGCCACCACGCTCAGGCCGATGGCGGCGGGATCGGCGTCCAGGAGCACCGCCCCCAGATCCAGCAGGTCATCGGCGTCGGCGCCCCAGCCGTGCAGCAGCACCAGCCGGCGGTCGGCCTGGCGCGGGCCGGCGAAGAGGGCGGTGGCGTCGTTTTCGCTCGGCTGCATGGCGGCGAGGGGATCCGTGGGCACGCTGACGTTCGGCTGTTGCTGCGTAGGTTGGCTCCTCCTCCGCCCTTTCCGCCGTCATGGCTGCCACGGCCCTTCTGAGTGTGTCCGACAAGCGGGGCCTGGTGCCGCTGGCGGAGGGGTTGCTGGCTCAGGGCTATGCGCTGCTCTCCAGCGGCGGCACCGCCGCGGCCCTGGCCGCCGCCGGCCTGCCGGTCACGAAGGTGGCGGAGCACACCGGCGCTCCGGAGATCCTCGGCGGCCGGGTCAAGACCCTCCATCCCCGCATCCACGGGGGCATCCTGGCCCGCCGGGACGATCCCGCCCACCGCGCCGACCTGGAGGCCCAGGGGATCACCACCATCGATGTGGTGGTGGTCAACCTCTATCCCTTCCGCGCCACCGTGGCCGACCCCGCCGTGAGCTGGGAGACGGCCATCGAGACCATCGACATCGGCGGCCCGGCCATGGTGCGCGCCGCCGCCAAGAACCACGCCGATGTGGCGGTGCTCACCGATCCCGACCAGTACCCGGCCTTCCTGGAGGCCCTGGCGGCCGGCCAGGTCGACGGGAACCTGCGGCGCCGGCTCGCTCTGGCGGCCTTCGCCCACACCGCCGCCTATGACGCCGCCATCGCCACCTGGATCGATGGCCGCCTCGCCGATGAACCGGGCCAGCCCCTGCGGCTGGAGCTGCCCGTGCGGCAGGTGCTCCGCTACGGCGAGAACCCCCACCAGGGCGCCCGCTGGTTCGGTGAGGCCGGCGTGGGCTGGGGGGCGGCCCGCCAGCTCCAGGGCAAGGAACTCAGCTACAACAACCTGATCGACCTGGAGGCGGCCCTCACCACGGTGGCGGCCTTCGGCTACGGCCCCGGCGCCGAGCCGGCGGCGGTGGTGATCAAGCACACCAACCCCTGCGGGGTCGCCATCGGCGCCGACACCGCCGAGGCCCTGCTGCGGGCCCTGGATGCCGATCGGGTCTCCGCCTTCGGGGGCATCGTCGCCCTCAACGGCGCGGTGGACCGGGCGGCTGCCGAGCACCTGGCGGGGCTGTTCCTGGAATGCGTCGTGGCGCCGTCCTTCTCCGAGGAGGCCCGCCAGCGGCTGGCGGCCAAGGCCAACCTGCGCCTGCTGGAGCTCGACCCCGGCGCCGTGGCGGGGGCCGCCGGAGCCCAGCAGCTGCGCAGCGTGCTCGGGGGTGTGCTGGCCCAGCAGGCGGACGACGGCCCCGCCGATCCCGACACCTGGCAGGTGGTGAGCGAGCGCCAGCCCAGCGCCCAGGAATGGCGGGATCTGCGCTTCGCCTGGCAGGTGGTGCGCCATGTGCGCTCCAACGCCATCCTGGTGGCCCGCGATGGCCGCACCCTGGGGGTCGGGGCGGGCCAGATGAACCGGGTGGGCTCGGCCCGGCTGGCCCTCGAGGCGGCCGGCGATGCCGCCCGGGGGGCCGTGCTGGCCAGCGACGGCTTCTTCCCCTTCGATGACACCGTGCTGCTGGCGGCGCAGCACGGCATCCGGGCGGTGATCCAGCCCGGCGGCAGCAAGCGCGACCCGGATTCGATCGCCGCCTGCAACGCCAACGCCATGGTGATGGTGATCACCGGCCGCCGTCACTTTCTGCACTGACGGCAGGGAGAAGTTGTAACTTCGATGCACTCCCAGCCGGCCCTGGCCCGGTGGAGTTCCAACGCGTCATGTTCGCCGCCCTTCCCGCTTCGATCGCCTTCGGCCTCAATTTCGCCCACCCCCTGCTGATGTGGGTGCTGCTGGGCCTGGCGGGCTACGCCATGGTCCTGGGGATCAAGGCCAAGAAGACCCGCACGGCCAGCGCCGAGGACCGCAAGGAGCTGATCAAGGGGCAGTTCGCCAAACGCCATTTCCAGTTCGGCAGCATCGTGCTGGCGCTGATGGTGCTGGGCTGCGTCGGCGGCATGGCCGTCACCTACATCAACAACGGCAAACTGTTCGTCGGCCCCCACCTGCTGGTGGGGCTCGCCATGCTCTCCCTGATTGCCCTGGCGGCCTCGCTCTCCCCCCTGATGCAGGCCGGCAACCTGATCGCCCGCAAGGTGCATGTCGGCCTCAACATGACCCTGATGACCCTGTTCCTGTGGCAGGCCGTCAGCGGCATGCAGATCGTCAACAAGATCCTCACCGCCCCCGCTCCCTGAGGGCGAGGGCTCAGAACTGGGCCCGCCGCCGCGGCGGGCAGGGGATGCCGTGGCTGGCGTGGAAATCCTCCTGCACCTTCCAGGTGAGCCGCCGGGAGATCTGCCGCACGATCTGGCGCAGCAGATGGTCGCCGCTGCTCTGGACCAGGTGCTCCGGAAGCAGGGAGAGCATGCCCGGCAGGCGCAGCCACACGGCCAGGTCGAGCTGCCAGCGCACCAGGGTGTGGAGCATCACCCCATCCACCTCCTCGCTGGACACCTCCGGGCCGCCAGCCTCGTCGAGGCGCAGGGAGGCCGCGAATTCCACGTCGTAAAGGCCCCGCAGGGCCGCGTCCGAGTGGGGCAGCGGCACGGTGACGATGCGGTAGATCCCGGCGGCCTGGGGCAGCAGCTCCAGGCCGATGGTGGGCTCCACCTCGAAGCCGAAGTTGCCGAATCGGCCGAGGGTCAGCACATAGCCCTGGCTGCCGATGGGCTCCACCGCCATCGGGGCGGCGCAGCGGCGGAACCAGCCCTCGTGGCGGTCGAGGTAGGCGCCCACCACGGCGGCTGGGGCCCGCATCTCCATCAGGTCGGCGAAGGTGCTGGCGTAGCGGCGGACGCTGGGGTCCCCCCGCTCGCGCAGGGGTTCGCTGGGGACGGTCCCGGCGTCGCCGGGATCCTGGTGCAGGGAGGGGCCTGCCGCCATCGTGGTCTGGGGCGTGCGGTGGGTCAGAGGGGAACGGCCGGTAAGGACGGGGGTTCGGATCTCCCTGGCGGCCCTGGGGGGAGGAAAACCTTTCGTGAATGTAAAGCCACCCGTTCGGGGTTCACCCTTCGCTGAGGCCCACCAGGCGCTCGATCACGTCCTCCACGACCCGGTCGGGCGTGGAGGCGCCGGAGGTGATGCCCACCCGCACCGTCCCCTCGGGCAGAAAGGGCTCCAGGGTCTGGAGCTCGCCGCCCAGGGGCTTGTGCTCGATGCGGTTGCCCGGCCCGATCCGCTCGGGGGTGTCGATGTGGAAGGAGCGGATGCCGCGGCTGACGGCGATCTCCTGCAGGTGGGTGGTGTTGGAAGAGTTGTAGCCGCCGATGACCACCATCAGGTCGAGGGGCTCGTCCACCAGGGCGAACATGGCGTCCTGGCGCTCCTGGGTGGCATCGCAGATGGTGTTGAAGGCGAGGAAATGCTCGTCGAGCTCGGCGGGGCCGAAGCGCTGCATCATGGTGCGTTCGAACAGGCGGCCGATCTCCTCGGTCTCGCTCTTGAGCATGGTGGTCTGGTTGGCGACGCCCACCCGCACCAGATCCCGGTCGGGATCGAAGCCGGGGGAGCAGGCGTTGGCGAAATGGGCCATGAAGGCCTCGCGATCGGTGGCCCCCTGGCCCCGCTCGAGGATGAAGTCGCTCACCATGCGGGCCTCGGCCAGGTCGAGCACCACCAGGTAGGTGCCGGCGAAGGAGCTCGTGGCCAGGGTCTCCTCGTGCTTCACCTTGCCGTGGATGATCGAGGTGAAGGCATGCTTCTTGTGCTTCTCGACCGTGTTCCAGACCTTCGACACCCAGGGGCAGGTGGTGTCGACGATGTGGCAGCCCCGCTCATTGAGCAGCT
>CAZBMT010000243.1:0-4469 GCA_964492645.1 uncultured Cyanobium sp.
GGGCAGATGTGGTTGATGTAGTCGGGCATGCGCCGCAGGATCGTGTCCACGATCGCCTCGGCCGAGTAGCCGCGCTCGGCGTTGTCGCGGGAGATCTTCTGGATCCACTCCAGGTTGGCGATCGGCACCACGCCGATCAGCAGATCCACCAGGGCCGCCACGTCGTAGCCGTCGCCCACCACGCCGCCGTGGAGGCCTTCATAGAAGAGGAGGTCGGTGTCACCGGGGATCGGCTCCCAGGGGGTGAACTGGCCGGGCTCAAGGCTGGTGCCGAGGCGGGCGTTGTGCTCGGCCGCCTCCTCCACCGAGTGGAGGTAGTAGCGGCGGTCGCCGCCACCGGTCTCGCCGTAGGTGCGGAACAGCTCCTCGAGCTTGTCGAAGATGTTGGCCTCGGGGCCGAAGTGGGAGAAGTTCTCGCCGCGGGCCTGGGCCTCGGCCATCGCCTGCTTCATCGGGCCCCGCTCGAAGCGGTGGAAGCTGTCGCCTTCCACCACCGCCGGGATGATGCCCTCGCGGGAGAAGATGTGCTCGAAGGCCCGTTTGACGGTGCTGGTTCCCGCTCCCGAGGAACCGGTGACAGCCACGACCGGGTGACGCTTCGACATCGACGCAGGGGGGTTGAGAGGCTGTGAGTTTGGCAGGTCGCCGGTCCGCGCCACCTGCGGCCTTCGCGCAAGGGCGGCGTTCAGGCCGGCAGGGCCGCCAGCAGCTGCTCGCCCATGGCCTGGCAGCCCACCCGGGTGCAGCCCTCGCCCATGAGCAGATCACCGGTGCGGTAGCCGGCGGCCAGCACCCGGTCGACGGCGGTCTCCAGATCGGCGGCGGCAGCCTCCTGCTGCAGGCCCACCCGCAGCAGCATGGCGGCCGACAGCACCATGGCGATGGGGTTGGCCTTGTCCTGGCCGGCGATGTCGGGGGCGGAGCCGTGCACCGGCTCGAACAGGCCCGGGCCGTCCGAACCGAGCGAGGCCGAGGGCAGCATGCCGATCGAGCCGGTGAGCATGGCGGCCTCATCCGAGAGGATGTCGCCGAAGAGGTTGCCGGTGAGCAGCACGTCGAACTGGCGCGGCTCGCGCACCAGCTGCATGGCGGCGTTGTCGACATACATGTGGCTGAGCTCGACGGCGGGGAACTCGGCGTGGATCGCCTCGACCCGGTCGCGCCACAGCTGGCTGACATCAAGCACGTTGGCCTTGTCGACCGAGCAGAGCCGGCCGCGGCGGGCCGCCGCCAGCCGGTAGCCCACCCGGGCGATCCGGTCGACCTCATGGTCGGCGTAGACCATGGTGTTGAAGGCGCGCAAGCCGCCATCCACCTCGATGCGCCCCTTGGGGGTGCCGAAGTAGATGCCGCCGATCAGTTCGCGCACCACCAGCAGATCCACCCCCTCGATCACCTCGGGGCGCAGGCTGCTGGCGCCGGCCAGGGCCGGGATGATCTTGACCGGGCGCAGGTTGGCGAACAGCCCCAGGCCGGCGCGCAGGGCCAGCAGGCCACTCTCGGGCCGCTGCTCGCGGGGCAGGGCATCGAAGCGGGGGGCGCCGATGGCGGCGAGCAGCACCGCATCGGAGGCCCGACAGGCCGCCAGGGTGCTCTCCGGCAGGGGCTCGCCGGTGGCGTCGATGGCGGCGCCGCCGACGGGCTGCGGATCGAACTCCAGGCTGAAGCCATGGCGGGCGCTCACCGCCTCCAGCAGGGTGCGGGCCACCGCGGTGATCTCCGGACCGATGCCGTCCCCCGCGAGCAGGGTGATCCTGTAGCTGGTCATCGCGAAGGGGGCCCGGGCAGCTGGCGAGGCTACTTCTGCAGCTGCCGCAGGGTGCGGGCCATCTCGGGCAGCTTGTTGAAGGCGGCGGAGCAGCGCAGCCAGAGGCGGTTGGGGATGGCGGGGTAGCCGCTGACCACCTCACCGGCGGCGATCTCGCCGTGGATGCCGGACTTGGAGGAGGCGATCGCCCGATCGCCGATCACGGCCCGGTTGGCGACGCCCACCTGGCCGGCGAGGATCACGCCGTTGCCGAGCACGGCGCCGCCGGCGATGCCCACCTGGGCGGCCAGAGCACAGCCTTTGCCGGTGACCACGCCATGGCCGACGTGCACGAGGTTGTCGATCTTGGTGCCGGCACCGATGCGGGTCTCACCGACGGCGGGGCGGTCGATGGTGGAGCCGCAGCCCACCTCGACGCCGTCCTCGAGCACCACCCGGCCGGTCTGGGGCATCTTCACCCAGCCCGACGCGGTGGGCACGAAACCGAAGCCTTCGGCGCCGATCACCGCCTGCGACTGGACCACGCACCCCGCCCCGAGGCGGCTGCCGGTGTGGAGCACGGCGTTGGCGTGGATCTCGCAGCTCTCGCCCAGTTGCACGTCCTCATAGAGCACGACGCCGGGATGGAGCACGCAGCCGGCGGCCACGACGCTGCCGGCGCCGATCACCCCATGGGCGCCCACATGGACATCGGCGGCAACGGTCGCTCCGGGGTCGATGACGGCGCTGGGGTGGATCCCCGGGGGCTTCGGGATGGGCGGATGCAGGGCCCCGAGCGCCTGGGCGAAGCCGAGACGGGGATCCTTGAGGGCCACCCAGGCCAGGCCGCGCTCGCTGGCCAGCTGCTGGAGTTCTTCATCGAGGGGCAGCAGCAGGGCGGCGGCACCCGTGGCGGAGAGGGCGGCGGCCAGGGCGTTGCCGGGTTCGAGGAAAGCCAGCTGGCCGGAGCCTGCCCGATCCAGCGCTTCGGCGCCGGTGATCTCCGGATCCCCGGCCAGGTGCCGCGGGCTGTCCTCCTGCACGGCGCCGATCCGGGTGAGCAGGCTGCTGAAGCGCATTACCCAGTGGGCGGACGGCCCGGATCGTAGGCCCCACACCAGCCGGGGGCGCAGGATCAGGCGGGCGGATCGAGCAGCTCCCTGAGGGGCACGAAGCGGTAGCCGCGGCGGCGCAGCTCGGGGATGAGGTGGCGCAGGATCTCGTTGGTGCGGCCGCTGAGGGCCGGGGTGTCGTGCAGCACCAGGATGCCGCCAGGGTGGGCGTTGAGCCGCACGAAGAGGAGCACGAACCAGAGGGGTGGCTTCAGGGTGTCCCAGGGGAAGATCGAACCCAGCACCAGCCGGTAGCGGCGGGCCGCGAGGGCGTCGAGCATGGCCCGGTGGAAGCGGCCGCCACCGGGCCGGAACCAGCGCCAGCGCAGGCTGGCGGGGGCAGCGGACCGGGCGATGACCCGCTCGGTGTCGACCAGCTGCTGCTGGAACAGCGGCAGCGGCAGGGAAACGGAGGGCTCGTCACGCCAGAGGTGGTTGCCGAGGTCGTGGCCCTGCTGCATGGCGCGGCGGGCGAAGCGCTGGTCGCGCTCCAGGTGGGTGCCGATCAGGAAGAAGGTCGCCGGCACGTCGAGCTCCCGCAGCAGGGCCAGCAGGGCCTCCGATCCGGGCCCGCTGGGGCCGTCATCGATGGTGAGGGCCAGCCGCTTCTGGCGGCCGCGGCCGCACCACACCACCTGGGGATACAGGGGCACCAGCAGCAGGCGGATCAGCAGCGAGGGGAGCAGCACCACCAGCAACACCGCATCCAGCAGCAGCACCAGGGCCAGAACGGACAGGAGCAGGGTCATGGGCGGGAGCAGCCTCAGGAACGATGACAGCGGCGGTGGGTCGGGACGGGGCGAGGCCCGCACGGTGAACGGGTGCTGGCGGCATTGACCGCCAGCATCCCCACGTCCATGACCCGGCCTTCGCCCCAGAGGGAACCATCGCCGCGGAGTGGGACTGAACCGCGCGGGGCCGGTGCAGCCCGGCAGCGGCAACGATGCCAACAGCCACGGCACCCTTGGGGCGGAGATCGTGAGCTACGAGGAGCTGGCCGACAACGGCGGCGGCTACGGCGCCTGGCGATCCGTGGGGGGGGAGCTGGCGGCGGGCAACGAGGGCAGCGGCGACATCGTGGTGGACGGCTTCAGCGCCACCCGCTCATTCGATCTCTCGATCGGCGATCCGACCTTCCTGGAGGAGGCGATCGCCTTGGGCTCGGTGCACCCGACCCTGCCGCCGCCGCAGCGACCCGAAACGCACTCCCAGCCGCGACGAGGGCAAGCGCCTCGATGATCTCTTCGTGGCACTGTCCGGCACCAGCATGGCGGGCCCCACATCAGCGGACTGCTGGCCGCGTTCCTCTCGGTGCGCACCGAATTCATCGGCAATCCCGACCGGGTGAAGCGCATCCTGCTGGAGCACTGCACCGACCTCCACCGCGACCACTACCACCAGGGGGCGGGCCTGCCGAATCTGTCGAAAGATGCTACTGGAGACGTGAATGGTTCACGGGTCCGCGAACCATGGCTAGGGTCTCGCCAGGCAAGGATCCAGGCGTGGTGGGAGTGGGGTTCTCGGCGGATGTGGATCAGGATGACGGGTGGTTCACGGAAAGAGCTGGACCCTTGGACGTGGTTCACGGAACCCCCCCAAGAAGAAGTTAG
>CAZBMT010000244.1:0-4466 GCA_964492645.1 uncultured Cyanobium sp.
GCCACGGAAACGACGGACCTCTCCGGGCGCCTGCCGGAGATCGCCGCCCCCAGCCTGCTGCTGTGGGGCGATGCCGACCCGTTCAGCCCGGTGGTAGCGGGGGAGCGCCTGGCCATGCTGTTGCCCGAAGCCCGTCTGCACGTGATCAACGGCGGCGACCATGATCTCGGCCGGCACCACGCCGCGCAGCTGGCGCCGCTGGTTGACGCGCACCTCCATCCGCCCGATCCCCCCCTCACCAGACCATGAGCAAGACCACCAGCACGTACTGGAATCCGCTGACGCCGGAGCAGGCCCACCGCTGGCGCTGGATCGAGGGGCTGGAGGGCCAGGTGCAGGAGCTGGTGCTCAGTGAGGATCCGGCCACCGGAGAGATCACCCGCCTCACCCGCTTCCTGAGCGGGGCCGACACCGCCGCCTTCGGGGGCAAGGCCCACCCCTTCCCCGAGGAGATCTTCATCGTCAGCGGGCGCCTGTTCGATGCGGCCTTCGGCCTCTGGCTGGAGAGCGGGCACTACGCCAGCCGGCCGCCAGGGGAGGTGCATGGCCCCTTCCACACCGATGGGGCGGGCTGCCTGGTGCTGGATGTGTCCTTTCCCCAGCGAGGAGGGGAGTGATTGTCATCAGTGCGGCCGGCGAAGAGCCTGCAGCTCATCCTCCAGCGCAGCGATCCGCTGCTGCAACGGCCGCAGCTGGGCGTCCAGTTCCGCTGCTGTGAACCGGGGGGTGATGAACTGGGGACAGTTCCAGTCGAAGGCCTCCACCCGGATGCGGAAAAGGCGCTCCACCTCCTCCACGGCCTGCGGCCCCAACTGCTCCGCCAGCTGAGGATCATCAGTGGGAGGCACCACCTCGGCTTCCGCGTCGATCTTGAGCCGGCGACGGGCGGGGTAATCCATCAGGAACAGGGCCACCCGCGGATCGCGGCGCAGATGGCCGGCGGTGAGCAGCTGGCGGTTGCCGCCGTAATCGGCGAACCCCAGGGTGCGCTCGTCGAGCACCCGCAGGAAGCCCACCGGCCCGCCCCGGTGCTGCAGGTAGGGGGCACCCGCTTCGGTGAGGCTGGCCAGATAGAAGCTGTCGCGGGCGCTGATGAAGGCGATCTCCCTGGCACTGAGGCGATCGGCGGCCGCGGCCGGGGGCACGCCCTGGCTCTGGCCATAGGCCTGGAGCTGGGCCTCGCCCACGGCGGGGGTGAGATGGCGATGCAGGTAGTGCTGGCTCATGGGGGATGGCTCCGTTCAGGCCTCCAGGCCCTTCATCGGCACATAGCCCGGCAGCGCCTTGATCCGCCCGATCCAGTCCCGCACCCGGGGGTAGGGGGCCAGATCGATGCCGCCGTCCGGGGCCAGGGCCACGTAGGGGAACACGGCGATGTCGGCGATAGTGGGGCGCTCCAGCTCCAGCCACTGCCGCTGGGCCAGGTGCCGCTCCAGCTGGTCGAGGAGGAAGGCGGCCTTCTCGGTGGCCCGCTCGATCGGGATCGCCTTGACGCCGAAAAGGTGATGCAGCCGGGCACTTTCCGGCCCCTGGCGCACCTCACCGGCGGCGGTGGAGAGCCAGCGCACCACCCGGGCCTGGCCGAGGGGATCGGCCGGCAGCCACTGGCCATCCCCCGGGCGGGCCGCCAGATAGAAGAGGATCGCCTGGGCATCGGCGAGGGTGGTGCCGTCTGCCGCGAGCACGGGCACCTGGCCGAAGGGATTGACGGCGAGGAACGCCGGCCCCTTGTGCTCGCCGGCCATCAGATCGACGCGAACCCACTCGTAATCGAGCCCGAGCAGTTCCAGGAGCAGGCGCACCTTGTAGCTGTTGCCGGAGAGTTCGTGGCCGTGGAGCTTGATCATCGGGGCTTGGGGATGGAGGGCCGGGGCCGCGGTCAGCCTGAGTAGACAGACTGGTCTGCTCATCCAAAGGTAGCAGACCTTTCTGTCTACTCACTAGATTGGGCCCACTGCAGCGGAATCCATGCCAGCGAGCGGCGCCACCACCAGGTCCTCCGCCAAGCGGGACGCGCTGCTGGACACGGCCGAAGGGCTCTTCGCCCGCCACGGCTACCGGGCCGTGGGCATCGATACGGTGCTGGCCGAGGCCGGGGTGGCCAAGATGACCCTCTACAAGCACTTCCGATCCAAGGAGGAGCTGATCGCCGCCGTGCTGGAACGCCGCAGCAACGCCATCGCCGCGGGGCTCGCCAAGAGGATCGCCGCGGCGCCGGAGGACCCCGGGACGCGCCTGCTGGCGGTGTTCGACTGGCTGGAGCAGGCGGTGCGCTCGCCAGAGTTCCATGGCTGCCTGTTCATCAAGGCCGCCAGCGAGTACCCCGCGGCTGAGGATCTGCCCCGGCAGGCGGCCGAGGCCTTCAAGGGGGGTTGCCGCGACCTCCTGGAGGGTCTCTGCCGCGATCTCGCCGTCGCCGACCCGGAGGGTCTGGCCCGCCAGTTGCAGCTGCTGTTCGAAGGCGCCCTGGTGGTGGCCTTCCTGCAGCGGACCCCCCTGGCCGGCGCCGATGCCCGGCGGGCCGCCGAAGCTCTGCTGGCCTGGGCTCCGCGAGCGGGCGAGGCCACCGGGGAGCCACGCTGACAAGCCGCGGCGGGCGCCCTACAACCGGGGGACCGTCGGGACCGTTGCGCTGATGGCCGGGAACAGCCGCCGCTTGTGGGTCCTGCTGGCGGCCGGCCTGTGGCTGCCGGTCACCCCCGCCGGCGCCGCGCCCCTGCCCCGCCGCCTCGGCGCGTGCAGCCCGACGTTCATCCGGGAGATCCACTACCGGCTGAGTGCCGCCGACGCCAACGGCGTCCAGATCCCCATCGCCGGCTCCGGCTCCGCCGTCAGCTACACGAATGGGGGCTACCAGGTCTCCTACGACATGGTGCCGGCGATCCACAGCAGCCGGGAAGGGGATCCGGTGGAGCTCTGCCTCAGCTTCATACCGGACTGCAGCGGGGCTCCCCGCGGCGACGGGCGCGGCCGCGTCTACCGGGCCCGCAATCTGCGCACCGGCGGCACCTGGACCCTGCCGGACAGCCAGCACAGCTGCGGCGGCGCCTGAAGCGGCAGCAGCCGTGCTGGCCCCACCCCTGCCTTTCGTCAGTTGCGGCGCCCACCCCGCCGGCGGGAGGGTGGCCGCGACCGCAGCACAGCCCTCCGATGCTCCCCTGGTTTCTGGCCGCCGTCACCCTGACGGTGGCGGTGCTGACGGCCTTTCCCCTGGGCCACCACCTCTGGCAGGTCTTCGACGACCGGCCCCAGCCGGCCTGGGACGCCTGGATGCTGCCGCTGGAGACGGCGCTGCTGCGCTGGATCGGCGACCGGGGCCAGCCGGCCGCCACGGCCTGGGCCTACCTGCAGCCCTTCCTGGTCGCCAACGCCTGCTTCGGCGCCCTGGCCTTCCTGCTGCTGGCCTTCCAGCCCGCCTGGCTGAACCCCCTGGGCTGGCCCGGCCTGCGCTGGGACCTGGCCCTGCACACCACCCTCTCCTTCCTCACCAACACCGACCAGCAGCACTACGTGCCCGAGCAGACCCTGGGCACCTTCGCCCAGCTGGGGGTGATCCAGTTCCTGATGTTCGTCTCGGCGGCCAGCGGCCTAGCGGTGGGCTTCGCGGTGATCCGCGGCCTCTGCGGCCTGCCCCTGGGGAACTTCCATCGCCAGCTGGTGCGCGCCCTCACCCGGGTGCTGATCCCCGGCAGCCTGCTGCTGGCGGTGCCGCTGCTGTTCTGCGGCGTGCCGATGACCCTGGCCGATCCCCTGCGGATCACCACCCTGGAGGGGGGCAGCCAGCTGCTGATCCGCGGCCCGGTGGCCCTGTTCGAGGCGATCAAGCAGCTGGGGGAGAACGGCGGCGGCTTCTACGGAGCCAACTCCGCCCACCCCTTCGAGAACCCCGACGGCTTCACCAACCTGCTGAGCTGCTGGGCGATGGTGGCCATCCCGGCCGCCAGCATCGACGCCTTCGGGCGCTTTCTCGGCAACCGCCGCCAGAGCACCCTGCTGCTGCTGCTGGTCACGGCGCTGCTGGCCGCCGGGGCCGCCCTGGCGATGGCCGCCGAGCAGGGGGGCAACCCGGCCCTGGCGGCCTGGATCAGCGGCCCGAATCTGGAGGGCAAGGAGCTGCGCTTCGGGGCCGGCCTGACGGCGTTCTGGGCCGTCCTCACCACCGGCTCGATGACGGGGGCGGTCAACGGCGCCATGGATTCGCTGCTGCCGCTCTCCAGCCTGGTGGCCCTGTTCAACCTGTTCCTGCAGGTGGTCTTCGGTGGCCAGGGCACCGGCATCGCCTACCTGCTGGTGTTCATGGTGCTGGCGGTGTTCCTCACCGGACTGATGGTGGGCCGCACCCCGGAGTTCCTCGGCCGCAAGGTGGAGAAGGCGGAGGTGGTGTGGAGCAGCCTGATCCTGCTGATCCACCCGGTGTTCGTGCTGCTGCCCGCGGCCCTGACCATGGCCGGAGCCACGGAGCTGGC
>CAZBMT010000245.1:0-4445 GCA_964492645.1 uncultured Cyanobium sp.
CGATCGCCGGCGGCCAGAACGTCGCCCTGATCCGCGACGACGGCAGCATCAAGCGTGGCCGGATCAGCAAGCTGCTGGGCTTCCAGGGGCTGCAGCGGGTTGAGATCCCCGAAGCCCGGGCCGGGGATCTGGTGGCCGTGGCCGGCTTCGATGAGGTCAACATCGGTGAGACGATCGCCTGCCCCGACCACCCCGAGGCCCTGCCGTTGATCAAGGTGGATGAACCCACCCTGCAGATGACCTTCGTTGTCAACGACTCTCCCTTCGCCGGCAAGGAGGGCAAGTTTGTCACCAGTCGCCAGCTGCGCGACCGCCTGCAGCGGGAGCTGCTCACCAACGTGGCCCTGCGGGTCGAGGACACCGACTCCCCCGACCGCTTCTCCGTCTGCGGTCGCGGAGAGCTGCACCTCGGCATCCTGATCGAGACGATGCGTCGCGAGGGATTCGAGTTCCAGGTCTCCCAGCCCCAGGTCATCTTCCGCACCATCGACGGCACGCCCCATGAGCCCTTCGAAACCCTGGTGATGGACGTGCCCGAAGAGGCGGTGGGCAGCTGCATCGAGAAGCTCGGCATCCGCAAGGGCGAGATGCAGAACATGGAGGCCACCAGCGACGGCCGCACCCAGCTGGAGTTCGTGGTGCCCTCGCGCGGCCTGATCGGCTTCCGGGGCGACTTCATCCGCGCCACCCGCGGCGAGGGGATCATGAGCCACTCCTTCCTCGACTACCGCCCCATGCAGGGCGACTTCGACGCCCGCCGCAACGGTGTCCTGATCGCCTTCGAGGAGGGCACCGCCACCTTCTATGCCCTCAAGGGCGCCGAGGATCGGGGTCAGTTCTTCATCACCCCCGGCACCAAGGTGTACAAGGGGATGATCGTCGGTGAGCACAACCGTCCGCCCGACCTTGAGATCAACGTCTGCAAGGCCAAGCAGGTCACCAACATTCGCTCGGCCGGTGCCGAGGTGCTCGACACCCTCCAGTCACCGATCCAGATGACCCTGGAACGGGCCCTGGAGTACATCGGCCCCGACGAGATGCTGGAGGTCACGCCCGAGTCGATCCGGCTGCGCAAGATGCCGGTGAAGAAGCCCGCCAAGCGTTGAGCCAGGGCGCCCCATTCGCCGATGAGGAGACCCTGCTGCGGGCAGACCCCCGCCTGCGGCAGGCCGTCGTCCACTTCAACACGGCTGATTGGTACGCCTGCCACGACGGCTTCGAGGAGCTCTGGCACGAGACCCAGGGACCGATGCGGCCCGTTCTTCAGGGGCTGCTGCAGATCGCCGTCGCCGAACTGCATCTGGAGCGTGACAACCGCCGCGGCGCCACGGTGCTGATGGGCGAGGGGCTGGGCCGGCTGCGGGGCTGCGGTGACGAGGCCCTCGGGCTGGCCCTGGGGCCGGTCCGCCTCCTGGCCG
This sequence comes from uncultured Cyanobium sp., assembly GCA_964492645.1. Lineage (GTDB taxonomy): Bacteria > Cyanobacteriota > Cyanobacteriia > PCC-6307 > Cyanobiaceae > Cyanobium. Next base: position 1,419 of record CAZBMT010000245.1, read on the forward strand.
CCCGGCGGCTGGAGGCCCTGCAGCAGCAGGAGGATCTCAGTGGCCTGCCCCTGCCGCGCCTGGATCTGGCGCGGGGAACGGGCACGGCGCCGGTACATTGAGCACAAGCAAGGCCTCCACGATTTCCACCTTGACCCTGCCCCACCGCCCACTGCTGTTCGTGCTCGCCGCGGGGCTCGTGGGAGCCGCCCTGCTGGCGCTCCCGTCCCGCCCTGTCGCGGCCCAGGCCCCGGCCGCCACGCCCCAGGCCCCGCGGGCGAAACCCTCAGCCACCGGCATGGTCACGATCGAATCCGACGTGCAGCAGGCCGACAACCAGAACGGCATCGTCACCGCCACGGGCAACGTGCGGATCGTCTATGCCGACCGCGGCATGACGGCCACCTCGCGGCAGGCCCAGTACTTCAGCAACGAGGGGCGCCTGGTGCTCACCGGCGATGTCGATGTGATCGACACCGACGGCCAGCGGCTGCGGGCGGAGCGGTTGGTGTACCAGCTCGACAGCGAGCGGATGCTGGCGGAGCCGCCGGCCGGCAAGCAGGTCTTCAGCAAGTTCCGCCTGCAGCAGCAGGGCTCCGCCAAGCCCGCCACCCCCAAGCCGTGAGCCTGGTTCTGGAGAGGGTGGCCATCACCCTCGCCGGCCGCCCCCTGGTGACCGACGTGAGCCTGGATCTGCGCCCTGGGGAAGTGGTGGGGCTGCTGGGTCCGAACGGGGCCGGCAAGACCACCACCTTCAACCTGATCACCGGCCTGCTGCGGCCCGATGGCGGCGCCGTGCTCCTGGACGGGGAGTCGGTGTCCCACCTGCCGATGCCCCGCCGCGCCCGCCTCGGCATCGGCTACCTCCCCCAGGAGGCGAGCGTGTTCCGCCAGCTCAGTGTCCGCGACAACCTGATGCTGGCTCTGCAGGAGAGCGGTTCCGATCCGGCCGGGCGCCGACGGCGCCTGGAGGTGCTGATCGAGGACTTCCATCTCAGCGGCTTCCAGCACCGCCGCGGCTACCAGCTTTCCGGCGGGGAGCGGCGCCGCTGCGAGGTGGCCCGGGCCCTGGCGGTGGGCGATCAGGGTCCGCGCTATCTGCTGCTCGACGAACCCTTCGCGGGCGTGGATCCCATGGCCGTCGCCGATCTCCAGGCCCTGATCGACAGCCTGCGCGGCCGGGGCATGGGCGTCCTGATCACCGATCACAACGTTCGGGAGACCCTGGCGATCACCGACCGGGCCTACATCCTGGCCGATGGCAGGATCCTTGCCTCCGGAGCCTCCCTGTCCGTGGCCAACGATCCCCTGGTGCGGCGCCACTACCTCGGCGAGGGCTTCCAGCTTTGAAGGGGGTCCTGCTGGAGAAGCGCCCCACCTGGCTGCAGCTGCCCGGGACCGAACGTCTGCGCGACTGGAAGCGGGTTCCGCGCTGGCGGGATGTTCCCCTGCTCGACCGCTGGCTGCTGCAGGAACTGCTGGGTCCGCTCCTGTTCGGCATCGCCGCCTTCACGGCCGTGTCCCTCTCGGTGGGGGCGGTCTTCGAGCTGGTGCGCCGGGTCGCCGAGTCCGGCCTTCCGGTGCTGGCGGCCGTCCGGGTACTGCTGCTGCGGCTGCCCTCCTTCCTGGTGCTCTCGTTCCCGATGGCCACCCTGATGGCGACGCTGCTGGCCTACAGCCGCCTGTCGGGGAGCAGCGAACTCACCGCCCTGCGCAGCGTCGGGGTGAGCACCCGCCGCATGGTGCTGCCGGCCCTGGTCCTGGCCCTTGTCATGTCCGTGCTCACCTTCGTGTTCAACGACGCGATCGTGCCCCGGGCGAACCTGGCGGCCACCAACAGCCTGGAGCGGGCCCTGGGCAAGGCCATCGCCACCGAGCAGAGCGACAACGCCCTCTATTCCAGGTTCACCGACGTCAAGCTGGCCAACGGTGACTCGGTCAAATGGCTGACCCACATGTTCCATGCCCGCCAGTTCCGCAAGGGGGTCATGCTCGATGTCACCCTGCTCGACTTCTCACGCCACGGCTACCGGCAGATGCTCACCGCGCTCACCGGCCGCTGGAACGAGAAGGAGGGCATGTGGGAGTTCAACAAGGGCCGCATCACCAACATCGACATCGCCAGCGGCACCACCACTTCCGCCAGCTTCGACCGTTACCTCTACCCCTTCACCCGCGACCCGATCGAGGTGGCCCAGCTGCCCACCGACGCCAGCACCATGACCGTGGGCCAGGCCCTGACGGCGGAGCGGCTGCTGCTGGAGGCCAACAACACCAAGGAAGCGCGGCGGCTGCGGGTCCGCATCCAGGAGAAATTCGCCTTCCCGGCCATCTGCCTGGTGTTCGGCCTGATCGGCAGCAGCCTGGGGGTGCGGCCCAATTCCCGCACCAGCCGCAGCCAGGGGTTCGGCATCAGCGTGCTGCTGATCTTCGGCTACTACCTGATGTCCTTCATCTTCAGCTCCCTGGGGATCACAGGCACCCTGATGCCCTTCCTGGCGGCCTGGCTGCCGGTGTTCATCGGCCTGGCCGGCGGGCTCTGGCTGCTGCGCCAGGCGAGCCGCTGAGGCCCCCGCCGGGTGGATGGCACGGCAAAGTGGATCGGTTTCGATCCGCTCCCCTGGTGAACGATCCGGTCATCGGTCTCGGCCTCGCGGCTTTCGCCCTGCTCCTGCTGGTGCTGCCCATCGCCTTCTGGTCCGTCAGCGGCGGCCACAGCAATCCGATGGTCAGGATCCTGGTGGCCTCGGCCAACCTCTGCCTCACGGCCCAGTTGGTGCTGCGCTGGTGGGAGTCGGGCCACTTCCCGATCAGCAACCTCTACGAGTCGCTCTGTTTCCTGGCCTGGGCCTGCACGCTCACCCAGTTGCTGGTGGAGCGCAGCTGGCCCAACCCCCTGGTGGCGGCGGCGGCCACGCCGATGGGCCTGGGCTGCGTGGCCTTCGCCAGCTTCGCCCTGCCCGATCGCCTCCAGGAGGCTTCGCCCCTGGTGCCGGCCCTGCGCTCCAGCTGGCTGGTCATGCACGTCAGCGTGATCATGGTCAGCTA
>CAZBMT010000246.1:0-4434 GCA_964492645.1 uncultured Cyanobium sp.
ATGTGGGCCGCACCTTCATCCAGCCCACCCAGGCGATGCGGGAGGCGGGCATCCGGGTGAAGCTCAACCCCCTGCCCGATGTGCTCTCCGGCAAACGGGTGGTGGTGATCGACGACTCGATCGTGCGCGGCACCACCAGCCGCAAGCTGGTGGCGGCCCTGCGTGATGCCGGCGCCACCGAGGTCCACATGCGGATCAGCTCGCCGCCCGTCACCCACCCCTGCTTCTACGGCATCGATACCGACACCCAGGACCACCTGATCGCGGCGCGGCTGACGCTGGGGGAGATCGAGCGGCACCTGGGGGTGGACTCGCTCGCCTATCTCACCAAGGGCGGCATGGTGGAGGCGGCCCAGGCCCATGCGAGCCATTTCTGCACCGCCTGCTTCGACGGCCTGTACCCGATCGAGATGGACGAGGAGGTGCGCAACAGCAAGCTGATGCTCGAGCCCACCGGACTGGCGGCGCGGGTGTAGGCCGGGCGGCCGGCCGATGCGGATCGCCTTCCTGGATTCCTGGCTGCAGGACGTGGCCGAGGGCAGTGGCACGGCGGTGGCCATCGGCGGCCTGGCCGGGGCTCTGATCGCCCGGGGCCACACGGTGGAGCGGCTGGTGCCCGAGGGGGCCTGGCCGCGGAACCTGCTGCTGCGCCGCCTCTGGTTCAACCTCACCCTGCCGCGGCGTCTGGCGGCCGCCGAAGGCCGCTACGACCTGGTGGTGGGCTTCGACATCGACGGCTTCCGGGTGGCGCACCGCTGCCCGGTGCCCTATGTGTGCTGCATCAAGGGGGTGCTGGCGGAGGAGTCGCGCTGCGAGAGCGGCTGGCCTCGGCTGATGCTCTGGGGCCTGTCGCGGCTGGAGCGGCTCAACGCCCGCCGGGCGCCGCTGGTGTTCTCCACCAGCCGCTACTGCTGCGAGCGCATCGAAGCCCACTACGGCGTGCCGGCGGAGCGGCTGCGGCTGGTGCCGGAGGGGATCGCCCCGGCGCTGTGGAACCCGGATGGCGCCGATGCCGCCGCCCTGGCCGCCCTCGACGGGGCGCGGGAGCCCCACACCGTGCTGTGCGTGGCGCGCCAGTACCCGCGCAAGCGGGTGGGAGATCTGATCACGGCGTTTGCGGACGTGCACCAGCGCCTGCCCAGCGCCCGGCTGGTGGTGATCGGCGATGGGCCGGAGCACGGGGCGCTGCAGGAGCTGGTGGAGCGGCGGTGGGGGGGGGAGGTGGTGCGGCTGCTGGGGGCCCTGCCCGACGACGGCGAGGTGCGCGCCTGGTACCGCCGCAGTGCGGTGTTCTGCCTGCCCTCGATTCAGGAGGGCTTCGGGATCGTGTTCCTCGAGGCGATGGCCAGCGGGCTGCCGGTGGTGAGCACCACGGCCACGGCGATCCCCGAGGTGGTGCCCCACGGCCGGGCCGGGCTGCTGGTGCCGCCGCGGGATCCGCCGGCGCTGGCCGAGGCCCTTCTGAAACTGCTCACCGACGCCGAACTGCAGGCTCAGCAGCGGGCCTTCGGCCGCACGCACGTGGCGCCCTTCAGCTGGGACCGGGTGGCGGAACGGTTCCTGGAGGCGGTGAATTCGGCGGTGTCGCCCCCGGCAGCCGCCGGATCGTGACCAGGCCGCGGCTGCGGCCCGAGGTGGAATCAAGGGTGCGGATCGCGGCCCAGAGGTCGGCCACCGGCACCCACACCGAGGGGTAGCGGTAGCGGGCCACATCGAGGATCAGCACCCGGTCGGAGGGGGCGTGGAAGGCGGCCAGCGGGGCGATGTGGCCGCCGCCGCTCTGCCCGAGGGCCGGGCGCAGGTAGTTGGCCAGCAGGCGATCGCCGCTCTGGCTGAGGTTGGCGCGCAGCAGGGCGCGGAACTGCTCGAGGTTGAGCTGGTCGCCGTGGATCGCTTCGGCTTTCACCCCGTGGGCCGCCAGCAGACCGGCCAGCTCGGCCAGGGTCATGCCCTGGCGCCGCACCACCTCGGCGCTCACCACTGTGCGGCCGGCCGGCACCTCGAAGACGTTCTCCTGGGTCCAGAAGCGGTAACGGCCGTAGCCCGGCACGGCCGGGGCGGGCACGGCCAGGCTGTTGAGCACCATGGCGGCACTGGCCACGCCGCAGTAGGCGAGGTTGGCCTGGGTGAGGAACTGCTCGGCCAGGGGGCCGTAGTCGGCCCTGGCGGCGCCGTTGGCCACCAGCAGCTCCATGCCCGCCGGCTCCATCAGCGGGATCGGCGCCGCCCGCAGGCGCCCGGCCGCCAGCGGCACCGCCAGTGCCAGCGAAAGCAGCACCGGGCCGGGGAACGGGGATGGGGGGCGGGTGGTCACGGCGGCCTCGGGCCCGGGGGTGCGGCTGACTGGGATCGAAGGTAGGGGAGCCTTCGGCGGGTTGGGGTCAGCCGAGCTCCAGGCAGGCCAGCCCGTAGACATCCGCCAGCGACACCGCCGGCGGCGTGCCCCGGTACATGCGCAGCGTGCGGGAGACGGGGGCGAAGCCGAGGGAGGTCAGCAGTGGCGCGGCGGCGCCATTGGCGCCGGGGGCATCGATCAGCACCGTGCCGGGATGGCGCTGCAGCAGGCCTTCGAGCAGGGCCCGGGCGGCGGCGGGGCCGTCGGCCACCAGGGGCCCGATGCGCCAGCCCTCGCCGGCGGCCAGCAGGCAGGGCCGCACCCGCCCGAAGCCGTGGCAGGCGCCGCGGCGGTCCACCAGGGCCAGCACCGTGCCGGCCGGATGGTGCAGCCACTGGCGCAGGAAGTGGGGCCGGGGCGAGGGCTCGCGCTCGGCATCGAAGCGCTGCACGGCGGCCTCCGGGATGGCACCACCCTCCAGCAGGCACCAGGGCGGCTCGCCCGCTGCAGGCGGCTGGGCTGGGAACGCCTCGCCCTCGCCTCCCGCACCGTGCCGCTGCCAGCGGCTGGTGGGGGAGGCCGGCGCGAAGCCCCAGCCGGCGTAGTCGTCGATGCGGTCGGGGGCGGCCTCCAGGCCGATGCAGGGCACGTCCGCCAGGTGCCCGAGGGCGTGGCGCCAGAGCTGCACCCCGTAGCCCCGGCCCCGCTGGGCGGGCGCCACCAGGAACAGGCCGATGAAGCCGTAGGCGGCGTTGTAGCGGACCCCGGCGATGCACCCCACCGGCTCGTCGCCGAGCCAGCCCACCCAGAGGCCCTGGCGATCGGTCTGGCGGTAGATGGCCACATCGCCGACGCCCGGCGCGAAGCCCTCCCGGCGGGCCCAGGCGGTGATGGTGGCGATGTCGGCGCTCCGCAGGGGGCGGATGGCGAGGGGGGAGGGGCGGCTCCGGTCGGGTGTGCTCACCAGATCGTCTCCAGCTCCGGGATGGCGCGGAGCTTCTCGTCGGCGCTGATCAGGGGCCGGCGCCCCTGCAGGGCCGTGGCGGCGATGAGGCGGTCGGCAGGGTCACCATGGCGGAACTGGGGGCCCCTGGAGAGCAGGGCGATCTCGGCGGTGATCGGCAGCACCTCCAGCCGCAGGGCTTCGAGCAGGCGGCGCAGGTAGACGGCGGGGGGCACGTCGTCCGGGAGGGTCAGGCGTCCGCGTTCGTGCAGCAGGGCCAGCTCCCAGAGGCTGATGTCGGCGATGGCCAGCTGACCCTGGGCGCGCCCCTGGGCCAGAGCTGCTGAGGCGCGCCGGGACAGCCGGGCGGGCGCATGGGCCCAGAACAGCAGGACATGGGTGTCACAGATGGTCAGCATCACCGGCGCCTTCGAGATTGGCCTCGCCATCGGCGACCGGCGCGATGACATCCCCCAGCGTGACGCTGCCGCCCAGCCCCTCCAGCCAGCGGCGCGCTTCCTCGGCCGGGTCGTGCTCCGGCTCAATGCGGGCAATCACCCGGCCGTGGGAGGTGACCTGAATGGCTTCTCCGGCCTGCACGCGCTTGAGCCAGGACGGCAGGTTCTGGCGCAGGTGGGTCACGGAGACGCGCGCCATGGGAAGCGTCTGTACATGGGGTCTGTACAGATTAGGGCGTCTCTGGATTGGTCTGGCGTGGGAACTCTCAAGAGTCCCCCCCACCCTCGAGGCCATGGCCGACGCCTCCCGTCCCCCGGGTTTGATCCAGCGCTATCGCGAGGAGCTGCAGGTGCGCCACTACGCCCGCCGCACCGTGAACACCTACGAACAGTGGCTGCGTCGCTTCCTGCGGTTTCACGGCCTGCGACACCCCCGCACGATGGGAAGTACCGAGGTGAACGCCTTTCTGAGTCACCTGGCGGTGGAGCGGAAGGTGAGCGCCTCCACCCAGAACCAGGCGCTGGCGGCGCTGCTGTTTCTTTACAGGGAGCTGCTGGGGCACGACCTGGCTTTGGAGGAGCTGGTGCGGGCACGGACCAGGCGGAGGCTGCCGGTGGTGCTGACGCCCCAGGAGGTGAGGGCGGTGCTGGAGCGGCTGGCTGGCGTGGAGGGACTGGTGGCCGGGTTGCTCTACGGG
>CAZBMT010000247.1:0-4424 GCA_964492645.1 uncultured Cyanobium sp.
CGGGCCAGTGAGGTGAGCGTGACCCTCCCCGACGGCCGCAGCTTCACCGGCAAGGTGCTGGGGGCCGATCCCCTCACCGACGTGGCGGTGGTGAAGGTGGTGGCCTCCAAGCTGCCGGTGGCCACCCTGGGCGACTCCAACAAGGTGCGGCCGGGGGAATGGGCGATCGCCATCGGCAACCCCCTCGGCCTCGACAACACGGTGACGGCCGGGATCATCAGCGCCATCCAGCGCACCAACGCCGTGGGTGAGGGCCAGCGGGTGCCCTACATCCAGACCGACGCGGCCGTGAACCCCGGCAACAGCGGCGGCCCCCTGATCAACGACCGGGGCCAGGTGATCGGCATCAACACCGCCATCCGCCAGGCGCCGGGGGCGGGCCTGAGCTTCGCGATCCCGATCAACACGGCACGCCAGATCGCCGCCCAGATCCTCGAGCGCGGCTACGCCAGCCACCCCTACATCGGTGTGCGCCTGCAGGCCCTCACCCCCCAGCTGGCCAAGGAGATCAACGCCACCACCAACGAGTGCCGCCTGCCGGAGGTGAACGGGGTGGTGGTGGTCGAGGTGATGGCCAACAGCCCGGCGGCCCGGGGCGGCCTCAAGCCGTGCGACCTGATCGAGAAGGTGGGCGACAAGGCGGTGAAGAACGCCTCGGAGGTGCAACTGGGGGTGGACCGGGGCAGGGTGGGCGAGCCGCTGACGATCACCGTGCAGCGCAACGGCTCCCGGCAGAACCTCACCGTGCGTCCCGCCGAGCTGCCACGGGAGGGTTGAGGTCGCCGAGAGTCCGGGGGACCGGATCGCCCCAGCTGGTGGTGCTGGCCCGCTGGCCGGCGCCGGGTCGCTGCAAGAGCCGTCTGGCCCGCGGCATCGGGACGGGGCGGGCGGCGGTGATCCAGGCGCGCCTCACCCAGCACGGACTGGCCGCCGCCGCCGAGGTCCGCCGGACGATGGTCATGGCGGGAGGAGAGGGGCGCCCCGGTGCCGGGCTGGAGCTGGTGCTGGCCACCAGCGGCCTCGGCCCTGGGGCCGCTGACCGCTGGGGACGGCAGCTCGGGGTCGACCGGGTGGTCGACCAGGGGCCGGGCAGCCTCGGCCTGCGCCTGCAGCGCCAGATGCGGCGCGGCTGTCGCGAGGGGGCCGCCGCGGTGGTGCTGATCGGCAGCGACCTGCCGGAGCTGGCGGCCGGCGACCTGCTGGCCGCCTTCCGGGCGCTGGAGCACAGCGCCCTGGTGCTGGGTCCCGCCGGCGATGGGGGCTACTGGCTGATCGGCCGACGCCTGGCGACCCCCCAGGTGTTCAGCGGCATCGACTGGGGCAGTGACCGGGTGCTGGAGCAGACCCTCCTGCTGGCCCGGCGGGCGGGCCTGAGCACCGCCCTGCTGGCGGAGCGTCACGATCTCGATCGCCCCGCCGACCTGGACCGCTGGCGATGAGCCCGCCCCTGAGCGTGGTGATCGCCGCCCGTGACGAGGCCCAGGGCCTGCCGGCGCTGCTCGCCGATCTGGCCACGGCGCCCGCCCTGGTCAGGGAGGTGCTGGTGGTGGATGGCGGCAGCACCGATGCCACCCCGCGACTGGCGGCCCTGGCCGGCGCCGTGGTGCTGCGCGAGGGGGGCGGCCGCGGCGGCCAGCTGGCCGCGGGGGTGGCCCGCAGCACGGCCCCCTGGCTGCTGCTGCTGCACGCGGACGTGCGCCTGCCGCCGGGATGGGCCGGGGCCCTGGCGGCCGCGATCGGCGCTGGTGCGGCCACCGCCTGGGCCTTCCGGCTGAGCATCGTCGGCGACGATCCGGCCCTGCGCCTGGTGGAGCTGGCGGTGGCGCTGCGCAGCCGCTGGCGCCAGCTGCCCTACGGCGACCAGGGGCTGCTGCTGGCACGGGGCCTGCACGACGCCGCCGGTGGAATCGCCCCGTTGCCCCTGATGGAGGACCTGGAGTTCCTGCAACGGCTGCGGCCCCTGGCCAGGATCGCCATCCTGGCGCCGGCCCTGCGGGTCAGCGGCCGGCGTTGGCGCCGGCTGGGGGTGTGGCAGACGATGCTGGCCAACGCCCGCCTGCGCCGCGACTGGCGCCGCGGCACCCCGGTGGAGCAGCTGGCCGCCCGCTACTACGGTCCAGCCCCTCAGGGGGCGTACCAGAAGGCGCAGCGGCGCTGCATCGGCTCCAGCTCCCACCCCTGAGCGGCATAGAAGCCCACCACGTCGGGGTCGGCGAACAGGCTCACCCGGTCGATGCCCATGGCCCGCAGCTGCTCGAGCACGTAGTCCATCAGCTCCTTGCCCAGGCCGGCCCCCTGGTAGCGGGGGTGGACCGCCACATCCCAGACGGTGGCCTCCACCACCCCGTCGCCGGTGCAGCGGGCGAAGCCCACCAGCCGCGGCAGGCGCGCGTCATGGCGCCAGAGGCCCACCTGGAGCAGGCTGTGCTGGAGGGCCTTGCGCACGCGCCGCAGTGGGCGACGGCTCCAACCCACCGCGTCGCAGAGCGCCTCCAGCTCGATCAGGTCGATCGGCCGGGCCTGGCTGAGCACCAGCTCCAGGCTGGGGTTGGGGCAGGCGCAGAGGCGGTGGCCGGGCCCGTAGAGATCGGTCATCAGCGGAAGGGTCCCTGGCACGGCGAGAGGGCTACGCGTTCTGAAGATCCTGACGGATGCCGGCCGGACTGCGGCAGGGTGGGGGATTGACGCGGCCATCGTCCTGAGCGTCCCCTCCACCGGCTCCGATCGGACCCAGGCGGCACCGGCCCCAGCGGCGGCTCAGGTGCCGCCTGGGTCCCCCCTGCTGGTGGGCGTGCACGGCTGGTTGCTGGCGGGGCGTCTGTGGCATCCGCTGCGGCGGGAACTGGCTCCCCGCTGGACCCTGTGGTGCCCCGATCTGCCCGGATTCGGCGGCAGCGACCGGCCCCGCGGGCTCCAGGCCAGCCTGGCCAGCTACGGGCGCTGGCTGGCGGAGGCCGTCCAGCGGGAAGCCCCCGGGCGACCGGTGGTGCTCCTGGGGCACTCGCTGGGGGGCAGCGTGGCGCTGCATGCGGCGCCGCTCCTGGCGGGACAGCTGCGGGGCCTGGTGCAGATCGCGGCGGGGGGCGGCGTGTTCCAGCCCCGCCCCTTCGCCAGGGTGCGCCGCGGCGGTGCCGCGTTCCTGCGCTGGCGGCCGTCCTGGCTGGCCCGTCTGCCCGGGACGCAGGCGATCCGCAGCCCGCTGCTGGCCGATGGCCGTGCCGCCCGGGGGCTGCTGGCCTGCAGCACCAACCGGGGCGCCGTGCGCCAGCTGCCGAGGCTGGCGGCCTCGCTCATGGTGCCCAGCCTCTGGATCGCCGGCAGCCGCGACCAGGTGATGGAACCCCGCTACGTGCGCCATCTGGCCGGCTACAGCCCCAACCACCAGCTGGCGATCCTCCCCGGGCAGGGCCACCTGCCGATGGTCGGGAACCCTCGCGAGCTGGCGGCCCTGATCGACGCCTGGCTGGCGGACGACCTGGCCCTGACGGCCCAGCCGCCCGGGCCTCAGAGCGTGGCCAGCCCCTTTTCCTGCAGCTCCGCCAGCTGCGCATAAAGCCCGCCCACGGCCCTCAGCTCGCGGTGGTTGCCCTCCTCGATCAGACGGCCGCGGCGCAGCACCAGGATGCGGTCGGCGGCCTCGACGGTGGCCAGGCGGTGGGCGATGACGATGGCGGTGCGGCCGCTGAGCAGGGTGTCGAGGTCCCGCTGCAGGGTGGCTTCGGTGGAGGGATCCAGGAAGGCCGTGGCCTCGTCCATCACCAGCACCGACGGGTCGCGGATCGCCACCCGCGCCACCGCCAGCAACTGGCGCTCGCCGGAGGAGAGGTTGCCGCCCCGTTCGCGCAGTTCGGAGGCCAGACCATCGCCCAGCCTGGCCAGCAGGGGGCCGAGGCCGAGGTCGCCGCAGAGGCGCTCCAGATCCACATCGCTGATGGCCGCATCAAGGCGCAGGTTCTCGGCCACGTTGCCGCTGAACAGGAACGTGTCCTGCAGCACCACCCCAAGCCGCCGGCGCAGGGTGGCGATCGGCAGCTCGCGGATGTCGACGCCATCGAGGCGAATGGTCCCCTGCTGGGGTTCGTACAGCCGGCAGAGGAGGCGGATCACCGTGGTCTTGCCGGAGCCGGTGGGGCCCACGATCGCCACGTGTTCGCCGGGGTCGATGCGGAAGGAGAGATCGGTGAGGATCGGGTCGTCGGGGCGGTAGGCGAAGGAGACGTTGTCGAACTCCACCGCGCCGGGGCTGAACCGTTCCGCCCCCGACACCAGGGCGGCGGCGCTGCGCTGGTGTCGGGGCAGATCGGCGATCTCGATCGGCTGCTCGAGCAGCTCGCCGATGCGCTCCACCGCGGTGAGGCCCCCCTGGATCTGGGTGAAGCGCTCCGCCAGCTGGCGCAGGGGATCGAAGACCCGCTGGGAGAAGA
>CAZBMT010000248.1:0-4399 GCA_964492645.1 uncultured Cyanobium sp.
CCACCAGCATCACCTGCTCCACCAGCGGTGAGGCCACCAGGGCCTCCTCCAGGGGGCCGGGCTCGATGTTCTCGCCGCTGCTCAGCACGATCGTGTCCTTGGCGCGGCCCGTCAGCACCAGGGTTCCATCGGCCAGCAGCAGGCCCAGGTCGCCGGTGTCGAACCAGCCCTCGCCATCGAGCACCTTGGCCGTGGCCTCGGGCTTGTTGTGGTACCCCCCCATCACCTGGGGCCCCCGGGCCAGCACCAGCCCCCGCGCGCCCAGCGGGAGCGGGGCTCTGGTGGTGGGATCCACCACCTTGAGGGCGGTGTCCGGCAGCGGCTGGCCGGCGCTGCCGCGGCGGTTGCTCCAGGGCCGGCGGCAGGTGAGCACCGGGCTGGTCTCGGTGAGGCCGTAGCCCACCAGCAGCTCGATGCCGACGGCCTCGAAGAACCCATCCACATGGATGGCGAGGGCCCCGCCGCCGCTGATGGCGGTGCGCAGCCGACCCCCCACCAGCTGGGCGCGCACCTTGGGCCACAGCAGGGCACCGGCCGCCCCATGCAGCGGCCAGAGCAGCAGGGCGCCGGCGGCGGCCACGAGCCGGTCGGCCGCCGCTTCAGGCTTCAGGGTGAGATCGAGGGCCGTCCGCCGCCGCCGGTGGAAGGCCCGACTGACGGCGAGGGCCCGGCGCAGCAGGCGCTGGCGGGACGCGGGCATGGCCGCCAGGGCGTCCTCGAAGCCGGAGAGCAGGGCCTCCCACAGCCGCGGCACACTGATCAGGTACTGGGGCCGGACCTTCTGCAGGTCGGAGCGCAGCTGCTTGAGGGTGGTGTAGGTCTGGCGGCAGCCGCAGCTGAGCAGGAAGTACTCGGCGGTGCGCTCATAGGCATGCCAGATCGGCAGCACGGACAGCACGTGGTCGCCGGGACTCGGCGCGACCGCCACCCCCAGGGTGCGCAGCTGGTGCAGGAAGTTGGCGTGGCTGAGCGGCACCCCCTTGGGCTGGCCGGTGGTGCCGGAGGTGTACAGCAGCGTGGCCAGGCGGCCGGGGCCGCCGGTGGGGAGGGGCGGCAGGGGGCTGGCGGCGCCGCGCTCCAGCAGCTCGGACCAGGTGAGGTAGGGCAGCGGCAGGGGAACGGCCGGGGCCTCCCCCTCCAGCAGCACGATGAAGCGCAGTCGCCGCAGGGCCGGTCCGTCGAGGGCCAGCCGCTCCAGCAGGGCGGCCGACTCCAGCACCGCTCCCACCGCACCGGCGTCCGCGAGGATGTAGCGCAGTTCCTCGGCCGGCGCCGCGCTGCCTCGCACGGCATCGGCCGCCCCGGCCCGCATCAGCCCCTGGTCGGCCACCAGCCAGCGTGGACCGTTCTCCGCGAACAGGGCCACCACGTCGCCGTCCCCCACGCCCAGGTCGGCGAAGGCCGCCGCCGCCCTGTCGATCGCCCGGCGCAGCTCGTCGTAGCGCAGGGTCTCCGGATGGCGACCATGGGGCGCCTCCAGGGCCACCCGCTGTCCATGCAGGCGCTCCAGTTCCGGCCAGAGGCCCTCCAGTCCCTCAAGCCCGCTCCAGTCGGCGCAACCTTCGAGCGCGCGGCGGTCCCGGGGGCTGCCACCCCAGTGAATCTCGGCTCTGGCGTTCATGGGCGGCCGGGGTGGAGAACGGGAGGTCAGGATTCTCCCAGTCCCGACCGGTCTCCCCCCTCCCCCAGGCCAGCCAGTCCCTCCTGTGGTCCAGGCGGCCGCAGGGCAAGGCCGAAGCGTCGGGCGAAGGCCGCCAGGAGCAACGGCGCCACCGCGTCGGGGGTCAGGCCGGACCGCCAGTCCACCAGCCGTCCCACCGGCCGGTCGCTGAGCCCGCAGGGGACGATTGCCCCGAAGCCCTCCAGGGAGCAGTCGACGTTCAGGGCCAGACCGTGCTGGCTGATCCAGCGCCTCGCTCCCACCCCGATCGCCGCCAGCTTGCGCCCCTCCAGCCAGACCCCGGTCAGGCCCTCGATGCGCTCCCCCTCCAGCCCCAGCTCCTGCAGCACGGCCAGCACCACGTCCTCGAGGGCCCGCAGGTAGAGGTGCAGGTCGCCGCCGTGGCGCTGCAGGTCGAGCACCGGGTAGAGCACCAGCTGGCCGGGCAGATGGTGGGTCACCTCGCCGCCCCGGTCGATGCGGTGCAGCGGCAGGGGCGGATCGGCCGGATCGAAGCCGAGGTGCTCGAGGCTGGCCCCCCGGCCCAGGGTGTAGCAGGGGGTGTGCTGCAGCAGCAGCAGGGCGTCGGGCGCGGCGGGATCGTCGAGCCGGCGCCGCTGCAGACGCCGCTGCCACTCCCAGGCCAGCGGGAAGGGCACCGGCGAGGGGGCTTCAAAAAGAATTGCGGGAGTGTTGGGGGCCATGGGGCGGCGTTCCTAGCTTGAGGTTGTCCCAGAGCCAGAATTCCTCTGGAGGCAGGCACCCGAATGAAACTGCTGATCCACGGCCGCAATCTCGACGTCACACCGGCGATCAGGGAGTACACCGAAACCAAGCTCAATCGCGCCATCAGCCACTTCGATGGCATCGTCAAGGAGGCCGACGTGCATCTGTCGGTGGCCCGCAATCCCCGTGTGCCGCAGCAGACGGCGGAAGTCACGGTCTTCGCCAACGGGGTGGTGATCCGGGCCCAGGAACGCAGCGAGAACCTCTACGCCAGCATCGATCTGGTGGCCACCAAGCTGAGCCGCCAGCTGACCCGCTACAAGGACCGTCTCCAGGAGCGCAGCCAGGGTCCGGTGCACCGCTCCGCCGCCGCCGAGGAGGCCGGGGCCGCCACCCTGCCCAACCCCGGGGGCTCCCTCACCGATGGCCTCGAGCCCGCCGTTCCCCACCGCGGCGTGCGTCGCAAGTACTTCGCCATGCCGGCGATGGACCTGGAGGAGGCCCTGCATCAGCTGGATGTGATCGATCACGATTTCTACGTGTTCCGCGACGCGGCCACGGGCCAGATCCAGGTGGTCTACCGCCGCAACCATGGCGGATTCGGCGTCATCCAGGCCCGTGACACCTGAGCGGCAGACCGAACGGCCCGACCTCGCTCCCCTGATCGACCACGCCCTGCTGGACCCCCACAGAGGCCGGGAGGCCATCATCCGCTGCTGCGATGAGGCCCGCCATTTCGGCTTCGCCGGGGTGTGCCTGGCCTCCCGCTGGCTGCCCGTGGCCCGTGAGCGGCTGCCGGTCGACGGGGCGGTGAAGCTGGTCGCCGTGGTGGGATTCCCCTTTGGAGCCATCCCGGCGGCGATCAAGCGGGCCGAGGCGGAGTGGGCCGCCGCCGCCGGTGCCGACGAGCTCGACGTGGTACCTGATTTCGGCGCCCTGGCCGATGGCGACGGCACCGCCGTGCTCGACGATCTGGCGGCCATCACCGACCTGGGCCTGCCGGTCAAGGTGATCCTGGAAATGGGTCGCCTCGACCCCGAGGCCCTGGACCTGCTGGTGGAGATCAGCATCGATGCCGGGGTGCGCCACCTCAAGACCGGCAGCGGCTTCGGGCCTCCGGTGACCCCGGAGCAGGTGGGCCGGCTGGTGGCCCTGGCCCGGGGCCGTGCAGCGGTGAAGGCCGCCGGCGGCATCGCCGATCTCGACCAGGCGCTGGCCCTGGTGGCGGCCGGTGCGGGCCGGCTGGGCACGAGCCGGGGCGTGGCCCTGATGCAGGCGCTGCGCGCCGGTGCCTGAACAGCACCTGGAGGGCCTGGCCCTTACCTGCCGCCCCCTGGGGGAGCACGACCGGCTGCTCACCCTGCTGAGCGAGGCCGAAGGCCTCACGCGGCTGGCGGTGCCGGGGGCACGGCGGCCGAAGAGCAGCCTGGCGGCGGCGGTGCCCCTGGCCCATCTCGTGCTGCAGGTGGGGGGTCGGGGCGGCCTGCGGCGGGTGCGGCAGCTGCGGGTGCTGCGCAACTACAGCGGCCTGGCCCAGCGCCTGGAGACCCTGGCCGCCGCCCAGGCTCTGGCCGAGCTCTGCCTGAAGCTCGTGCCCGGCGAGTCGCCCGCCCCGGGCGTGCTCGCCGACCTGCTGCTCCAGCTCGGACGCCTGGAGGCGGTGGTGACGGAGCGGGCCGAGCGGGTGGAGGCCCTGGCGGTGGCGGTGCAGGGCAGCATCCACCTGCTGGCCCTGGGGGGTTTCGCCCTGCCCCTGCAGCACTGCGTCCGCAGCGGCGCACCGCTTCTGCCGCCGATCGGCGACTGGTCGTGGCGCTGCAGCCTGCTGCCCAGCGAAGGGCTGGCGATCGGTGCGGTGCCCGGCGCCCGGGTGATGCTCAACCCCTCCGAGCTGGCCCTGCTGCAGCGGCTGACCCGTCCCGCCCCGCCCCGATCCAGGGACGGCCGGCTGATGGGGCCGGAAATGGTGTGGCTGCACCTGCTCGACCTGGTGGAGGCCTGGTGCGGCGAGCA
>CAZBMT010000249.1:0-4398 GCA_964492645.1 uncultured Cyanobium sp.
CGCTGCGGGTGGCCATGTGGGAGACGAACAGCACCCTCATGGGGCGATCACCTGCCTCCAGACGATCAGGGTGAGCAGGAAGGCCAGGGTCCTGGTCCGGTCGCTGCCGCTGCGGTGGGCCTCCAGGATCCGGCCGACCAGCTCCGGGTCCACGAGATCGTCGATCCGGCCTGCGTTCTCTTGCAGGAACGCGTGCATCCGCGGGTCGCGATACCAGTCGGTGCTGAGGTCGTAGCTCACGTAGCGGGCCCGCCGCATCGGCGGCGTCCAGTAAAGCGGAGGGGCCTTGGCCAGCATCCGGCGCCGGTCGAAGCCGTTCTCCTCGGGAAAGCTGAGCAGTTCGGGGCAGTTTCGGGCGATGGCATGGCGGTGCCAGTTGGAGCCGAGCTTCCAGCCATCGGGAAGGTTCCAGATGGCCTCGATCCAGCGGCGGTCATGGAAGGGGGAGCGCCAGGCGCTGGAGGCCCGGTACATGCGGATGCCGTTGGCGTAGAAGTTCGGCACCCGCTGCTCGAAGTAGTAGCGGGTGAGCCCATCCAGGAATCCACCCCGGCAGAAGCCCGCCAGGCGCTCGGCCCGCCGGCCGCGGCCCTCGTCCGTCAGCTCGGCGGCCAGCGGCGGTGCCAGCTGGCCAAGCTCCCCGGCGGAGAAACTCGGGTGCCGGTTCAGCTTCATCGCCCAGAACCGTCGCAGGGCGACGTCCGGGGCGAGGGAGGCGAAGCGGCCCAGCCAGCCGCGATCGAAATAGTAGGAACGGGCGAATTCCCCCAGGGTGCCGACGAAGAACGTCGCCTCGGCGGGGATCGCCGCCTTGAGGGGATAGAGGAACGTGTGCCAGTGCCAGGCGGTCTTGGTGCCGTTGGTGAGGCTGGAGATGGTGGTCGCGTGGCGGAAGACGTCGTCGAGCTCCAGGCTGATCAGCTGGTGGGGCAGGCCGAAGCGCTCGGCCATGCGGCGGGCCACCTGGACGTCGGTCGCCTCTTCCCGCCCCATCGTGATCAGATGGGGCCGCAGCCCCTGGCGCAGCATCGACGCCAGGATCACCCGGGAATCGAACCCACCCGACAGGGATAGATGGGGGTTGTCGCCCGCCAGCCGCAGCACCGAAGCGTTGAGCGCCTCAACGGCGGCATCGGGGTCGGCGGGGGTCGGCGGTATGTGGTCGAGGACCGCGACGGAGTGGAGGGAGATCCTGCCCTCGGTGAAGTGGAGGATGCTGCCGGGGGGCACCCGGCGGATCGCCGGATGCAGAGTCTGGTTGTCGGTCAGGTTCTCCAGCTGGCAGAGATCGCCGAGGGCCTGCCAGTTCCAGCGCCATGCCAGTCCGCTGCGGCGCAGGATCTCGGCCACCCTGTCGCCATGGAAGAGGCGGCCGTCGTGCTCCAGGACGAAATAGTGCGTCGCTCCCACCGGTGAGGTGACCACCGTCACG
The DNA here is from genome assembly GCA_964492645.1 of uncultured Cyanobium sp. Classification (GTDB taxonomy): domain Bacteria; phylum Cyanobacteriota; class Cyanobacteriia; order PCC-6307; family Cyanobiaceae; genus Cyanobium. The sequence continues at coordinate 1,433 of CAZBMT010000249.1, forward strand.
TCCCCGGCGTCGGTCTCGATCACCAGCGTGTACTCCCCCTGGGTCTCGGCCAGGGCGCGGCTTCCCTGGCGCAGGAAGCGTCCGAGCAGATCGGCCTCGGTGCTGTCGGCATAGCCGATGCAGGTCAGCCTGTGGTCGCCGATCTGGGTGGTCATCGGTTGCGCGGCAGGAACCTGCCGAGCATCGCCTTGCCGGCCCGTTTGACCCGGAAACGCAGCCATTGGAGGCGATCGCCCGATGGGGGACTGGGGGTGCCCTCCAGCGGCAGGTGCCCCCAGGGGGTCTGCCGACGGATCTCCAGGTAGCGCTGACGCCAGGGGTGGGTGCAGCGATGGTGCCAGGGCTTGGCCACGCCCGAGCCGGCGAAGTGGATCACGGCGGGGCTGGCCCGGGCCAGCTCCGCCTGCCGGCCCAGGGGGGTGTCGGCAGCGGTGTAGTCCGGATGCATCCAGAGGTGGGGCAGAGCGTTCCAGCGCCAGTTGAGGGGATGCCAGCGGGCTTCTAGCAGGGAGTTGAGCACGTCCTGGTCCCAGTGTTTGATCCGCTCGGGATGGGTGCGGGCGAACTCCAGGCCGTTGGCCAGGATGTTCTCCCGGCGCCAGCGGCTTAGGTCGATGAGCATCGCCCCGGCATTGAAGACGAGGGAGCCCTCCGCCAGGCCTAGGCGGTTGCGGTCGAGCTCCTGGTTTTGATCTTCCACCGCACCGATGCTGTTTCCCTCCATGGGCAACTCCCACAGCTCCCGCAACGCGTCGACCACGATCAGGTCGGAATCCAGGTAGAGAACCCTCTCCACCGCATGGGGAAGGGCCGCGGGCAGGAGCAGCCGGAAATAGGTGGCCAGGCTGATGTGGCCGAAGACGGGAAACCCTGCGAGCATCTGTTCGTCCAGCTGCAGGAAGGAGACCGAAGGCAGAAACTCACCGAGATAGGCCGCCAGCCGTGCCCTTTCCGCGGCATCAATGACTCCATGGAGGATATAGACGCTGAGCTTTTCCGTTGGATTTGAGAGCCGCAGGGACTTCAGCATCACCGCGCAGTGCTGGATGTAGTTGTTGTCGATCGTGCAGGCAATGATCATGGGAAGGACTTTTGCTCCTGAAGGGTCGGCCAATGGAGAGGTAAAACCATCAGGCCATTGCTGTCGTCACCGGTTTCTCCAGGGGGTGTTTGGACTGATCGCTCCAGAGTTTCGCGTAGATGCCACCCTGGGTGAGGAGTTCATGGTGACGGCCCCTCTCCACGATCCTGCTCTCGGAAAGCACAAAGTTCATGTCAGCGTCGATGATCGTACTGAGGCGGTGGGCGATCATCAGCATCGTGTGATGGAGCTCGAACTGTTCGATCGTCTGCTGCACCAGCCGTTCGCTCTGGCTGTCGAGGCCGCGGGTGGCCTCATCCAGAATCAGCAGCTCAGGTCCCTGCAGAATCGCCCGGGTGAGGGAGATCCTCTGGCGCTGGCCACCGCTCAGCCGAGAGCCCGGTGCGCCGATTCTGGTGTCGAACCCCTCCGGTAAGTCCTCCATGAATCGGGCGACCTGGGCCTTGGTGTCTGCCTCAACGACGTCATCCATCAAGACGTCCTCGACGTCGAATCCGCTGTTGCTGGCATTGAACAGGAAAGTGTCCTGGCTGACGGCCCCCAGCCGCTGGTGCCAGCTGGCCAGATCGATCGCCCGCAGCTCGACGCCGTCGATGAGGATGTGGCCTCCGGCGGGTTCGTAGAGGCCCACCAGCAGAAGCCAGGGGGAAAGGGCCAGCAGGATGGCCAGGTCGATGATCAGCTGCAGGCCGTTCATCAGCAGCCCGTTGGCCAGGCTGATCTCCTTCTGAACGGTGCTGGCACCGGAGCCGAGGTGATTGAGCAGGTCGCCGACGCGGTACCGGCTGGCGCAGCCGTGGGTCAGGGAGAGGATCCGCTCGTTCCGCTTGGCGGTGATTTCGGTGCCCCCCCGGGCGCCAATCATGGCGGTGCTGAGGCCGTTGACGTGACCGGCCGCCGCCAGCAGGACCTGCAGGGCCACGGCGGTGGCCAGGAGCAGGGTAAAGATGCCGTCGCGACCGGTGCGGCTGCTGAGGGCACTGTTGAGGCAGTTCTGCAGCCAGGGAAGCTGGTTCAGGAATCCGAGAAAGGAGATCCTGCTGCAGTCCCTGTTCTCGGGAGCACTGGTCCGGCTGACGAAAAGAAGGATGATTCCCAGGGTGACGCCTTCGTCGAGGCTGGCGGCCAGGCTGGTGGAGACGTTGAGCGCCGGAAGCTTCCGGTAATGCTTCGCCGAATTCCGGATCTGACGTGCCGCGGGTTTCTGGTCGGTCAGGGGGGCTGGCAGGGGGCTGGGGAGTCGTCCGGCGATGCGATGGAGAAACGGCATCAACGATGCGGTGGAAAGGTTGCCGGAATCGGCGGCTGGGACGTCGGGACTTTGGCGTGGTGCCGATTCCGGTTGGGGGGCCGCCTCCGGATCCCACGGAGTGAGCTCTGATCCGGGGCCTGCATCAGCCCGGCGGACCAGGGAATCGGAATAGCCACGATCTGGGACGTAGATTCAGTGAAATCTAGGCCTCCATTGGAATCCTGGACGGCGTAGAGCTGGGCTTAGGATGAACCCTGGGCGCGGTGGAGCGTCGCTTTGCCCCCATCTCCGCCCTCCTTTCCCAGGACTTGTCAGGCTGGCCAGCCGCACCTGCCGGCCCAGCCCCCGGCCTCCCCGCTTCCGCCATGGCCCCTCCTCCGCCACGGCCTCCGCTCCAGCGTCCGCCGCTCGGGGCGGCAGCAGCTGGAGGAGTTCAACGGCGTGGGTGGCGACGCCGGCTGGCTGTGGGCGTGGCGCTGCTGCTGCCGCTTGCCCTGGCGGCCAGCGGCAGTCCAGGGGACGGACGACGCCTCGGCGGCCCCGGGTCGCCCTCCCGCGGCCCCCTCGACCATCGCCATCTGGCGATCATCATCAACGCCGCCGACCCCCTCA
>CAZBMT010000250.1:0-4382 GCA_964492645.1 uncultured Cyanobium sp.
GGCCCTGCTGTTCTGCCTGGTCTGGAAGGGGGGGGTGCTGGAAGGCTGGCGCGGCTGGGCCTATGCCCAGCAGCGCATGTATGCCGAGTTGCTGCTCCACCTGATGCTCCTGGAGGGCCGCTGCAGCCTCTCAACTCCCCCTTGAATGCCCACAGGGCCCTGCAGGATCCGACGGTTGCCCTAAGGTCCGCCCTGACCGCCGGTCTGCCCGCTTCGAGTCACCCGTCGACTCCCCCGCCCCGCTCCCCTCGATGCCCTCGATCCTGATCACCGGCGGCGCCGGTTTCATCGGCGTCAACGCCGCCCAGCACTTTGCCTCCCTGGGGTGGGAGGTGGCGATCCTCGACAACCTCTCCCGCCGGGGCACCGAGGACAACCTCCGCTGGCTGCTCGATCAGCATCCCGCCATCGCCTTCCACCGGGTCGACATCCGCCAGTCCGAGCCCCTCGCCGAGGTGGTGTCCGCCCTGCGTCCGTCGATGCTGCTGCACCTGGCCGCCCAGGTGGCCGTCACCACCTCCTACACCAACCCCCGGGAGGATTTCGAGATCAACGCCCTGGGCACGTTCAACGTGATGGAGGCGGTGCGGCTCCATTCGCCTGAGAGCTTCGTGCTCTACGCCTCCACCAACAAGGTCTACGGGGGCATGGAATCGGTGCCGGTGGAGATGACCCCCCACGGCTATCGCTTCAGCGATCTCCCCTCCGGGGTGCCGGAGACCCAGCCCCTCGATTTCCACTCCCCCTACGGCTGCTCGAAGGGGGTCGCCGATCAGTACACGATCGACTACGCCCGCATCTACGACCTGCACACCTGCGCCTTCCGCCAGTCCTGCATCTACGGCACCCGCCAGTTCGGGATCGAGGACCAGGGCTGGGTGGCCTGGTTCAGCATCGCCGCCCTGCTGGAGCGGCCGATCACCCTCTACGGCGACGGCTGGCAGACCCGGGACGTGCTCGACGTGCGCGACCTGGCCCGGGCCTACGAAGCGGCCTGGCACAGCCGCGACCGCATCAGCGGCCAGGCCTTCAACATCGGCGGCGGCCCCGTCAACACCCTCTGCCTGCGGGATCTGCTGCGCTTCCTCGAAGAAGAGCTGGCCATCACGCTCTCGCCCCTCAGCGGCCAGTCCCGGCCCGGTGACCAGCCGGTGTTCATCTGCGACGTCAGCAAGGCCGCCGCGCAGCTGGGCTGGGCACCGGAGATCAGCGTCGATGCCGGGGTGCGCCATCTGATCCGCTGGGTCCGCGACAACCGGGATCTGTTCGGCTGGCTCCGCCAATGAGTCGGCCCCGGGCCCTGGTCAGCACCATCGAACCGGTGGACGGCGGCGTGCCCGCCATGACCACCGCCGTCACCCGGATGCTCGAGGAGCTCGACATCGAGCCCGTCTTCGCCTGGTATGCCCCCTGGAGCAGCCATCCGCGCCTGTCGGTGCCGCTGCATGCGGTCCCCAGCGGCCGGCGCCCTGGCCAGATGCAGCGCCGCGTCTACGGCGACCATGGGGGCCATGGCCTGGGGGCCTGGCTGCCGGAGCTGGAGTTCACCCACTACCTGCCGCGGCGGGCCTGGCGGGAGCTGGTGGCCGGCTGCGACCTGCACCTCTCGGTGACGGGCAATCCCCTCTGCGCCACCCCCTTCGCCCGCCTGGGGATCCCCTTCCTGGCCTGGGTGGCCACCCCATGGAGGGAGGATCGCGTCGACCGTGTCCGAGGCTTCTCCCGGCCCCGGCGCCTGCTCGACCGGGTGCTCAACGGACCGGTGCTGCAGCGGCTGGAGCGCCAGGTGCTGCGCGCCCCCCGGGGTCGGATCCTGGCGTTGAGCGGCTACACGGCCCGGGCCCTGGAGGCCCTGGCCCACCGCCCCATCGACGGCGTGATGCGGATGCCGGTGAGTCCCGCCGTCTTCCATCCCGCCCCGGAGCGGCTGGTGCCCTGGCGCGTGGGCTTCGCCGGGCGCTACGGCGATCCCCGCAAGCACATCATCCTGTTGCTGGAGGCCGTGGCCCGCCTCGTCGCCGCCGGCCACCCCGTCGAGCTCGTGCTGGCCGGCGAGCAGGACGTCGATCGCCTGCGCGGCCCCCTGGTGGCGATGGGACTGGCCGACCGGGTGCGCTGCCTGCCCTGCCTGGCCCCCGCCGCCCTGGCGGAGGTGCTGCAGACGCTCGATGTGTTCGTGATCCCCTCCCACCAGGAAGGGCTGTGCATCGCGGCCCTGGAGGCCATGGCCTGCGGCGTTCCGGTCGTGAGCACCCGCTGCGGCGGCCCGGAGGACTACGTGATCGACGGTCGCACCGGCCAGCTGGTGGCCAGCGATCCCGCCGCCATGGCGGCGGCCATCGCGGCGATCGGCGCCGATCGGGACCGGCGCGAACACCTCTCCGCCGGCGCGCTCACCTGGGTGCGGGATCAGGCGAGCCCCCAGGCGGCCCGGCGCACCTTTCTGGCCCACCTGGAGGCGATCGCCCCCCCCGGCAGAATCCCCTCCCTGCGGGAGGCCTAGGGCCGATGTGCGGCATCGCGGGCCAGCTGGGGAGGGAGCCGGGCGACTTCGCCGCCCGGGTCGGCCCGCGCCTGGCGCACCGGGGCCCGGATGATGCCGGCGTCTGGCAGGACGCCGGGGCCTGCCTGGTGCACCGGCGCCTGGCGATCCTGGATCTTTCCCCCCTGGGCCACCAGCCGATGGCCTCCCCCTGCGGCCGCTGGCAGCTGGTGTTCAACGGCGAGATCTACAACCATGCCGAGCTGCGTCGCCGGCTCGAGGCGGAGGGGCAACGCTTCCGGGGCAGCGGCGACACGGAGGTACTGCTGGCCTGGCTGGTCAGCCGGGGCCTGGACGGGCTGGGGGCGCTGCGGGGCATGTTCGCCTTCTGCCTCTACGACACCCGGGAGCGCAGCGCCCTGCTCGCCCGAGATCCCCACGGCATCAAGCCCCTCTACCTGCGCAGCGGCCCGGGGGGCTGCCTCGCCTTCGCCTCGGAGCTGCGGGCCCTGCTGGCCGCCGCCGGCGAAGCGCCCAGCCTGAACCGCCAGGCGCTGGGGCGCTACCTGGCCACCGGATCGGTGCCGGAGCCCGACACCCTGGCGGCAGGAGTGCGGCGGCTTCCCTGCGGTCACGTCGCCATCTGGCGCCAGGGCCGGCTGACGGTGCAGCCCTGGGGGGCCCTGCCGGAGAGCCTCGTCGGCACGGCGGGGGACCCCGGCCTGACGACGGCCGAGGCGGTGGCCCTCACCCGCTCGGCCCTGGAGGACTCGGTGGCGGCCCACATGGTGAGCGATGTGCCGGTGGGACTGTTCCTCAGCGCCGGGCTCGATTCGGCCTCTCTGCTGGCGCTCGCCCCCCGGGGCCTGCACACCTTCACGATCGGCTTCAGGACACCGGGCGCCGGCGACTTTGATGAATCCGGGCCGGCGGCCCGCATCGCCGCCCACTTCGGGGCCCATCACACCCCCCTGAACCTCACGGCCGACCAGGCCCGCCAGTGGCTCCCGGCCTTCCTGGCCAGCCAGGACCAGCCCTCCATCGATGGCTACAACACCTGGTGTGTAGCCCGGCTGGCCACGGAACAGGGGCTGAAGGTGGCCCTCTCCGGGCTGGGCGGCGATGAGCTGTTCGGCGGCTACCCCAGCTTCCGGGTGGTGCCGAGGCTGCGGCGCTGGCGGAGCCTGATCGGCCCCGCCGGACCGCCGGCGGCGTGGCTGCTGCAGCGGCTGCCCCAGGGGCGGCGGGCCAGGCTGCAGCGGATCGCCGGACTCCTGCAGGCACCCGCCTCCCTGGCCGGGGCCTATGGCTGCTTCCGGGGTCTGTTCTCCCCCAAAGAGACCGGGCGCCTGCTGGCGCACTGGGGGCTCGGCCCCGGGCCCGCCGCCCTGCCGTGGATGGACGACGATGCGAGCTGCGAGGGGGCGCGGGGCGCGGGCGGAGGGGTGAAAGGGCCGGCGGGCCGTGAAGGGGTGGCCTGGCTGGAGGGCAGCCGCTACCTGCGCAACCAGCTGCTTCCGGACAGCGACGTCATGGCGATGGCCGCCGGGCTGGAGCTGCGCCTGCCCCTGGTGGACGCCCGGCTGCAGCGACGGCTGGCCCCGATCCCCGCCCCCCTGCGCCTGGCCGAGGGGAAGCAGCTGCTGGCCCGCAGCGTGCCGGAACTGCCCGACTGGTTCCTGAACCGCCCCAAGCAGGGGTTCCGCTTCCCGTTCCAGCTCTGGCTGGACGACCCGGCTTCGCCCCTGGCCCTTCGGCTGCCCTCGACACCCAGCGGGATCGATCTGACACCCTGGTACCGGCGCTGGAGCCTGATGGTGCTGCAGCACTGGCTGGAGGTGCACCTCGGCCTCAGCCTCGCGCCGGCCCCCCGCCCATGAGCCGGTTCCCGGCGTGGCCG
>CAZBMT010000251.1:0-2779 GCA_964492645.1 uncultured Cyanobium sp.
GCCGTCGATGACGTCGAAGCAACAGCCCAGTGCCGGGTTCCAGAAGCGCTGGAAGGAACGGGCGGCCCGGTTGGCCAGGCGGTCATGGCCGGCGGGATCGGCCCCCACCAACCGGGCGAAGCCCGCCATGGCCCGCAGGGCGTTGACCCACAGGGCGTTCACCTCCACCGGCTTGCCGTGGCGCGGCGTGATCGCCCGCTCGGCGGGCTTGGCATCCATCCAGGTGAGCTGCGTTTCCCCCTCGCCGGCCCTCAGCAACCCATCGGCCGGATCCATGCGGATCCCGAACCAGGTGCCGGCCACGTGGTGCGCCACGATCCCCTCCAGCTGGGGATAGAGCTCCCGGATCAGGGCGTCGCTGCCGCTGCCGCTGGCCGCCCGGTGCTCCGCCAAGGCCTGGAAGAACCAGAGCGTGGCATCCACCGTGTTGTAGGCGCGTTGATCCAGGGGTTGGTCGGCCCGGTCGGGGAAGCTGTTGGGGATCAGCCCATGGCTGAGGCGGGCGGCGTAGGTGCGCAGGATCCGCTCGCCCAGCGCGGCCCGGCCGGTCACCAGGGTGAGCCCGGCCAGGGCGATCATCGTGTCGCGGCCCCAGTCGTTGAACCAGGGGTAACCGGCGATCAGCGAGGCCCCCATGGCCGCCGGTGCCGCGCCGTTCGCAGGCAGGGGCCGCTGCACCACGAAGGCGTCGGCCGCCAGCACCAGCTGGCGGATCCAGGCCGGCGCCACCGCATCGACCTCCGGCTGGGCCGACCGCCAGGCCTGCAGCAGCCCGTCGTCATGGGCGCGGCGCGCCGCCAGGGCCCGCTCACCGTCCAGGGGCGGATCGGCGTCGGTGCTGGCCACGAACGTGACGACGGGCTGGGCCTCGCTCAGGGTGATGGTCACGGTGGCCGCCAGCAGGTGGTCGGCGCTGCAGGCCAGACCCCGCCGGGCCTCCGCCTCCAGGTGCAGCCCCTCCACCCAGCGGGGCGACGCGGCGGAGCGGACCTCGCCGCGGTCGCTGCTCAGCACGAACGGCGCCGCTCCCTCCGGGCACACCCGCAGGCCGCGGCCCCAGGGTTCCAGCTCCAGGGTCGGATGGCGGCCATCGCCGTGGTGGGAGCGGTGCTGCACGAACGCCGTCAGGGTGAGCTCCAGCGGCAGGGTCCCCCGCACCAGCCGGTAGTTCACATAGGTGCTGTTGGCCCCCGGGGCCATCCAGAGACGCTTCTCCAGCAGGGCCTCGGCCAGGCCGTAGCGCCAGCGGGGCACCGTGCCCTCCAGCGCGAAGGACACGATGTGGCGGTACCCGCGGGGCTCGATGCGGCCATCACTCCAGCGGTTGGTGGCCAGATCAAAGGTCTGGCCGCCGTACACCACCCGCTCCTCCAGCTGGCTCACCAAAAGGGTGCGCCCCACCGGCGGCTGCAGCGCGGCGATCAGCAACCCGTGGTAGCTGCGGCTGTGGGCACCTGAGATGGTGCCGGCCCCGTAGCCGCCCAGCCCATTGGTGATCAGCCACTCCCGCTGCTCGGCGATCAGAAGATCACCGCAGACCTCGCTGCCGAAGGTCATCCCGCGGCTTGGTTCAGGCGCCGGGCCCATGGTTCATCCTGACGGCAGAGGGCCATGAGGGAGACGGAACAATCGCCTGCCCCTGCGGCGCATCGGGCAACAGCCGACAGCCAGGATCAACCCGCAGCCAGGGCCAAGGGATCGAGGGACTAAGGGTCAAGATGTTGGTCCCGGGGGAGGCAACAGACGCGGAAACCGATGCTGCTGCTGGCGTAGCTGGGATGCCAATGGTCGGCGCAGCATTCCCACACATTGCCGTGCATGTCATGCAGGCCCCAGGCATTGGCCGGAAAGCTGGCCACATCCGTGGTCTGCTGGCGATCGGTGCCCCTGGGGCCGTCGCCATAGGCAGAGGTGCCGTCGTAGTTGGCCAGCTCCGGCGTGAGCGTGGCCCCGAAGTGGAAGGGGGTGGTGCTGCCGGCCCGGCAGGCGTAGTCCCACCGGGCCTCGCTCGGCAGGCCATAGCGCTTGCCCGTGTGAAGGCTCAGCCGACGGCAGAACTCCATCGCGTCATGCCAGCTCACCCTCTCCACCGGTCGGTTCGGCCCCTTGAACCTTGAGGGATCGGGCGGAAGAGCGCGCTCGACCTGCTCCCATAGCGCCACCGCCCGCCACTGGGCCTGGGTGATCGGGGTCTGGCCCAGGAAGAAGGGACCCAGGGCCACCGCCTCGGCCAGTTCCTCCCGGTAGCCCTCCACCGTCACAGGGCTGCGCTCCACAGGCCAGCGGTCGCCGTACCGGCGCAGAAGGCAGGTGGTGGAGGGGAATCGCTGCAGGGGAACGCTGAGGGCGGGTGGCCCCGCAAGGGGGCCCGGGCCAGCAGGGGCCGGCGGCGGGTCCGGAGGGGACGGGGCGGGGTGCTCAGGCTCCGCCCAGAGGGCATCGCAAATGGCCGAGGCGATGGTCTTGAGCGCCCCCCTCTGCTGCACGGGGCCCATCTCATCCAGGAGCTGGCGCGGATCCAGCACCGCCTGATAGTCGCTGATCGGGGTTTCTTCATAAAAGCAGTCGCTCAGGCACACCCACAGGATCCGCAGGCCCTCGTGCTCGGCGGCCTCCAACAGGGCCGGCAACTCGCTGTTGGTCACGAATTCGGAGGCCAGAAGCTCGGCGCTCACCAGCAGCAGGGCCTCGCTGCACAGCAGCGGCCGGATCATCGTCTGCAACCGATCCACCCATGGGCGGTCGGCATGGCTGTAGCTGATGAACAGCTGATCGCGCT
>CAZBMT010000251.1:2879-4358 GCA_964492645.1 uncultured Cyanobium sp.
CGATCCACCCATGGGCGGTCGGCATGGCTGTAGCTGATGAACAGCTGATCGCGCTGGCAGGAAAACGGCATCACCGGCGACGGTGCAGCGGGGGTGCCAGGCAGGTTGTGATCCGGATGGAAGCTGGGGCGCCACGACCCCGATCGGGAGCTCAGGGTAGCGAGGACCCACCGGAGCCATTCCCGCGGGATGGCCCCTCAGCCTGACTGTTCACGGTCTGCAAAGCCTGCTGAAAATCCTCCGCCCAGAGATCGGTCTCCAGACGCACCTGTTCATACACCCGGCACAGAAACTGCTTGCAGAGAAGGATGCCTTCCCTGGTGCGATCCGAATCCGTTGGTTCTCCGCAAAGGGCACGCGGCGATGCTCCTGCCAATCCATCAGGAACTCGCCTTTCAATCGGGTCAGCGACTGAGCCGTGCGGATGTAGCGAATCCAGCCACTCGTGTAGCCGCCAAAACGGTCAATGGCAATCAGCAGCGCCGCCAGCGCCAAGGCCACCGTGGCCCAAGCCGGCGAGATGCCTGGAATCCCATTGCGCTTGAGAAGCTCCCCAATCAACGGAATCAGACCCCCCACCCCCACCATGAGGATGGCCCCGAGGCGCAGCAGGAAACCCAGCAGACTCTTGCTCCACTTCTTGCGGTCGTACCAGTCGATGGAAGCCGCACACTCGCCCACCACAAACCTATGGAGATTCTCCAACGATTCCTGTTGCTTATCCCGGCTCCAGTCCAGTGCTTCGGGAAAACCAGTGGGTCGAAGATTGGGATCCGGTGATGGCGACCGGGCGGGGATGGCTTAAGACATGCTCGTGGGCTGACGGCAGATGCTGGTCACGCAGGCTTATGGCCCTGAAGGCAACCAGGCCCAGGCCTTTCAGGCACCATAACACTGCCAAATCCAAATCAGGTTTCCCATATCTCCACCAGATCCAGGGCCAGGCCGGGAAACGCCTCACCCGCCTCCAGACGCTGGGCGCCTTCGATCACCCGCTCCGGCGCGGTAGCTCCCACCCCCGACGGTGGGACCCACACCTCCACCCGCCGGGAGGACGGCAGCAGCAACCAACCGAGCTGGGCGCCGTTGGCGATGTAGGCCGCCATCCTGCGGCGCAGCGCTTCGGGATCGTCGCTGGGGCTGGCCAGCTCCACCAACAGATCCGGACAGAGCGGCGGAAACCCTTCGCGCTGGGCTTCGCTCAGAGCCTGCCAACGTTCCATCCGCACCGCGCTGGCATCGGGGCTGCGCACTGACCCGTCCGGCAGCAGGAAGCCACCGGAACTGTCGAACACGATCCAGCCTCCGCGGCGATCGGCCCAGGTCTGCAACTGCTTGACGAGCCGGGAGTTGCGCGCGCTCGTGGTGCCACCGGTTTGGGTCATTTCGATCAGATGGCCCTGGGCATCGAGCTCAAGAACCACCTCAGGGTTGGCGGCGCACACCTCAGCGAATTGAGCAGGGGTGAGGAGCAGGGTG
>CAZBMT010000252.1:0-4352 GCA_964492645.1 uncultured Cyanobium sp.
ATGCGGTCGGTGAAGCCGATCAGCCGGGTGGTGCCGCCGTCGCCGAGGCGGAAGGCCCATTCCTGGGGGGCGATGTAATAGGTGATCGGCACCTGGGGGTACAGCCGCCGCAGGCGCAGGCCCAGGTTGACGTTGGCCCCCATGTAGTCGATCAGCACCACGGCGTCGGGGGGGTGCTGCTTCAGCCAGCGCCGCACCCGGGCCTGCAGCCGCAGGGTGGGCAGCACCAGGGGGATGGGTTCCCACAGGCCGATGGCCCCGAGCTTGGTGGTGTCCGCCAGAAGCCGCGCCCCGGCCCGTTCCATGCGGCTGCCGCCGAGGGCCACCACATCGAGCGGCAGTGACCGGCGGGCGGCCTCCTCGTGCAGCGCCTTGACGAGCAGGGAGCCCTGCAGATCACCGGAGACCTCCCCGGTGCTGACCAGCAGTCGCACCATCAGCGCTGGGCCGGCAGTGGTCCGCGCCGGCCCGGCCCCACCGAGGCCTCCAGGAAGGCGCAGAGCTCGTCGGCGGCGGCCAGCAGGGGCCGCTCCCGGGCCTGGTGCAGGGCGGCGGCCATCACCAGGTCGCTGCGGTAGATGAGGGTCCAGAGATCCTGGAGCTGGCGGAACTGGGCGCCGTCGTCGAGCTGGGCCATGCCGCTGCGGCGCAGCCCGACGCGGTTCAGTCCGCGAATGCGGCCGGGGTGGCCCTCCACCGTCATGAACGGCGGCACGTCGCGGTCGATGCGGCTCATGCCGCCCACCATCGCCAGGCTGCCGATGTGGACGAACTGGTGGATGCCGAGCACCCCGCCGATCACGGCGCGCTCGCCGATCACCACGTGGCCCGCCACCGCCACCCCGTTGGCGATGACGATGCGGTCGGCCAGCTGGCAGTTGTGGCCGATGTGGCTGTAGGCCATCAGCAGGTTGCCGTTGCCGAGGACCGTCCGCTCCCCTTCGGCGGTGGCGCGGTTGATGGTGACGCACTCCCGGATCGTGTTCTCATCGCCCATCACCACTTCGGTGGGGGCGCCGCCGTACTTGAGATCCTGAGGCTCGAGGCCGATGCAGGCCCCCGGGAAGATCCGGTTGCCCTTGCCCATCCGCACCCGCCCGTCGATCACCACATGGGGGCCGATGCGGCTGCCCTCACCGATCTCCACCTCCGGACCGATCACCGCATACGGGCCGATCTCCACGCCGGGGCCCAGCCGGGCCCTCGGATCGACCAGGGCGGTGGGATGCACCGATGTCGTCATGGCTGCACTCGACATCGCGTCAGTCCACGAGCGAGAACATCAGCTCGCCGGAGCAGACCCGCTCGCCATCGACCGTGGCGGTGGCCTGCACCTTGCCGAAGCGCCTGCGCTTGAGGCTGAGCAGTTCGCAGGTGATCAGCAGCTGGTCACCGGGCACGACGGGCCGCCGGAAACGGACCCCGTCGATGCCGGCGAAGACGAACAGGCCCTTGGGCAGATCCGGCATCTGGGTGACGATCAGGCCGCCCACCTGGGCCATGGCCTCGACGATCAGCACCCCCGGCATCAGCGGTCGGCCGGGGAAATGGCCCTGGAACTGCGGTTCGTTGAAGGTGACGTTCTTGAGGGCCACCGCCCGCTGGCCGGGGACGTACTCCACCACCCGATCCACCAGGGCAAAGGGATAACGGTGGGGGAGCAGGTTGAGGATCTGCTCGCTGCTGAGCACCACGGTCCGGGCTGTGTCCGTGGCGGGGCCAGCAGGCGTGGTGGCTTCGGGAGCGGGCGTGGCGGCTTCGGGAGCGGCGGAGGGAAGTACGGTCAAGGATTCAGTGGGTCGGGACGGGTACGGGCAGGCGGGGCGCCTGGGCCGCAAGGGCCGCGGCCATGGCGGTGTGGAGACCATGGGAACCGCGGTAGGCAAAGACATGGGCCCTGGGCAGGCCCACCAGCGCCAGATCTCCCAGCAGGTCCAGCAGCTTATGGCGCACCGGTTCGTCGATGAAGCGCAGGGGTGGATTCACCCAGTCGTCCCCATCACAGACCAGGGCATTGTCGAGGGCGCCGCCGCGGATCAGGCCCACGGCCAGCAGCTGCTCCACCTGCTCCCGGAAGCCGAAGGTGCGAGCCGGCGCGATCTCGGCGATGAAGCTCTCGGGCGTCAGATCGAGGGCATAGAGCTGGCGGCCGATGGCCGCCTGGGGAAAGTCGATCGCCGCCGCCAGGCGCGGCCGGTCGTGCGGCAGGGCCGTCACGAACCCCAGCCCCTGGCCGAGGGTGAGGGGCAACGGGGGCAGCGGTGGCTCGACCCGCTCGCCCCGGTCGCTGAGGCCCGCCTCGGCGATCGCCTCCACCCAGGGCAGGCCGGAGCCGTCGAGCAGGGGGATCTCCTCCCCTTCCAGCCACAGTTCCGCCTGGCTCACCCCGGTGCCCGCCAGGGCCGCCAGCAGATGTTCCACCGTCGCCAGGCGGCGATCACCCACCTGCAGGCAGGTGCACAGGCGCGTGTCGATCACCTGGGTGGGGCCGAGACGCTGCAGGGGGCGTTCCGGCGCATCCAGCCAGCCCAGCCAGTAGCCGGGCCGTTCGGAGGGGCCGAGGCGGACCCGGGAAACGGCGCCGCTGTGCAGCCCGACCCCGGAGCGCTCCACGCAGGAGGCGAGGGTCCAGGCCTGGCGATAGTCGCTGGGCCAGCTGGTCACTAGAACTTCCAGCCCACGCCGAGGTTGAAGCGCCACTCGCCGGTGAAGTCCTGGCTGGCCACCTCCAGGCGCAGCGGACCGACGGGGGTGGTGACGATCAGGCCGGTGCCGACCGAGAAGCCGGAACCCGGCTTGTTGAGCAGGCCGCCGAGGTTGCCTGGCACCCTGGTCTGGCTGCCGAAGGTGGTGCCGCCGTCGATGAACAGCTCGCCGCTGACGATGCTGAACAGGGGGAAGCGGTATTCGATCGTGGCTTCACCGAAGCTGCGGCCGACGCCCAGATCGCAGTCGAAGTAGCCCCGCACCGAGTTGCCGCCGCCCAGGCAGAAAGCCTCGTAGGGGGGCAGGTCGCCGATCACCGTGCCGGCGGAGACCTGGAAGGCCAGGGCCTGCTTGCAGTCCTCGGTCTCGCCGGCCTTCGGCCGGCAGCCCTTGTAGAACTTCAGCCAGCGCACCGGGATGTAGTGGGTGAAACTGCCCCGGATCCGGTTGAAAGTGGGGGAATCGGGGCCCACCGAGAAGAACTGCTCGGTGCCGATGCTGAGGAAGTTGCCCTGGGTGGGGTTGCGGGGATCGTTGAGGGTGCTCATCGTCGCGGCCAGCCTCAGGCCCAACAGCTGGTTGCGGGCGGCGCAGTTGTAGGCCAGGCAGATGAAGGAACTGTTGGGTGCCGCGAACAGGGGGGTGGCTTCGTTAGGGGTGGCCAGAGCGAAGCGGCGGGAGGTGCCGGAGAAGTCCATCGGCGTGGCCACCTGGCCGGTGAGCCCCAGCAGCACCGTCCATGGCGCCCGCTTGAAGGGGTTGCCGCCGTTGAGGGGACGCACGAACTGGACGTTGGCGCCGACGCGCTGGATCAGCACGCTGTTGCCGTCGAACTGGAACCAGCTGAGGTTCTGGCCCTGGGTCTGGGCCGCGATCCGCGCCGCCGTCACCGAAGGGAAGACGTCGAGGAGGGGGTTGAACGGCGAGAAGATGTTGTAGGCCACCTCGGTGCCGGGGGCCTGGTAGAAGTCGGCGACGGTGAAGATGTTGCCGTTGTTCTGGCTCTGGAACACCTGGGGGGCGTCCCGGCTGACGAAGGCCTTGAAGCGGAAGGCGGTCCGGTACCTGTCCCCCTTGATCCAGGGGTCGCTGAAGGAGATGTCGGCCAGGCCGCCGAACTGGCCATAGGTGAAGCTGGTGGAGAGGTCCCAGGCCCGGCCGAACAGGTTGCTGTCCTGCACCTGGATCTGGCCGAACACCCCCTGGCTCTGGCTGTAGCCCAGACCGCCGGAGAGGGAGCCGGTCGACTGCTCGACGACCCCCAGCACGATCACCACCGAACCGGGATCCTCCGGCTCCGGGCGCAGGGTCACCTTGACATCGCTGAACAGGCCGGTGCCGTAAAGGCGCTTGAGGTCGTCCTCCAGGTTGCGGCGGTTGAAGATCTCGCCGGTCTTGATCGAGATCTCGCGGGTGATCACCCAATCCTTCGTCTTGCCCTTGATCGGCTGGCCCTTGTCGTTGGTGGCCGATCCCTCCTTGTTGAGGAACTGCACCTCCACGCCCTTGACGGTGCCCTGGCGCACCAGCAACTGCACGTCGCCATCGGGGCCGATGCGGGAGGGGCCGGTGACGCGGGCCAGGGAGAAGCCCTGATCGGCATACCACTTCTGCAGCTCCTGCATGCGGCCCTGCAGGGTCACCAG
>CAZBMT010000253.1:0-4346 GCA_964492645.1 uncultured Cyanobium sp.
GCCCCGGCCCCCACCCCAGCCTCCGCCCCCGGGATTGCCGCCCGGACGGCCACGGCCCCAGAGGCCGCTCGGCGGTCGCCGCCGGCGGCCAAAGCGGCAGCGGCCGGACCCCGGCGGCGCAGCTTCAAGGAGGCCCGGGAGCTGGAGCGCCTCGAGAGCGAGCTGCCGGAGCTCGAGCAGCGCCGTCGGGAGCTGGAGCAGCACCTGGCGGCCCCCAGCGGCCCGGATTACGCCCGGCTGGAGGCCCTGACCCATGAGCTGGCGGCCCTGGTGGAGCGGATCGCCGCCGCCGAGGAGCGCTGGCTAACGCTCAGCGAGCTGGCAGCCTGAGCGGCGGCGGCGGTGGGGGTGGGGCACCTCCAGCAGTCCCGCCCCCTCGGCGATCCGGGGGGGCAGGCCGCAGACCGGCCCGGCGGGCTCGGGCAGCAGCCAGGGCTGACGCTGCACCCGGGCGCCCCTGGCTTCGGCCTGCTGCATCGCCGTGGGTTTGTAGTCGTCCAGGCTGCGGTGGGCCGCCATCTGGTCCCCCATGCGGCGCAGGTAGAGATCCTGAAACCACTTCACCGCGTCGGACTGGAAGGCCTCCAGGGCCGCCTGGACGCTGGCGAAGCGCTGGCTGACGAGTCCGCTGGGGGCGCACTGTTTCCAGACCAGCACCTCCTCAAAGCCCAGGCCCCGGCGCCACTGGCGCTGCTCCGAGAGGTAGCAGTGGGTTTCGGGACCGTTGATCCAGAAGAGCCGGCCGTGCTCATCGATGAAATGCCGTTCCCGCCGCTTGCTGATGCGTGTCATGGGCCAACCGGGGCACTGTCCATTCCGCTGCTAGCCACGGAAGCGCCTGCACCGCAGCCGCCGGCGCCGGGTTTGCAACGGTCAGGCGGCGACCGGGGGATGTGCGGAGACCCACAGGAGGCGGCGATCCCCCGGCCCCGACCGTATGGTGTCTTCGGTGAGTTCCGACCCGTGACGGCCGGTTTTTGCATGAAGACGATCGACGATCACATCGAGAAGGACAAAGTCGAGATCGAATCGGCCAAGGCCGACGGCAATCTCGGCAAGGTGCGCCACCTCGAGGAGGAGCTCAAGGCCCTCAACGAGTACAAGGAGCACCACCCCGAGGACAACCACGACCCCAGCCCCCTGGAGGTCTACTGCGACCTCAATCCCGAAGCCCCCGAGTGCCGGGTTTACGACGACTGACCCCCTGACCAGGCCCTGACCCCGTTTCCCCGGGGCGGTTCAGACGATGCCCAGCTGATGCCAGACGGCGGCCAGCAGGGCATCGAGCCCCTGGGAAGCGGCAGCGGAGATCACCAGCGGTGTTTGGCCGGTGTGGTCTGCGATGGCGTCCACCCGTTCCTCCAGCTCCTCTGCATCACATAGCTCCATCTTGTTGAGCACCACCAGGCGGGGGCGCTCGCTGAGGCCGTGGCCGTAGGCGGCCAGTTCCTGCTCCACCACCCGCAGATCCGCCAGCACATCCTCCGCACCCGCATCGACCAGATGCAGCAGCAGCCGGGTGCGCTCGATGTGGCGCAGGAAGTCATGGCCCAGGCCGGCGCCGCGCGCCGCCCCCGCGATCAGGCCGGGGATGTCGGCGAAGACGGTGCCGTCACCGCTCGGGCGCCGCACCACCCCCAGATTGGGCACCAGGGTGGTGAAGGGGTAGTCGGCGATCTTGGGCCGGGCCGCCGAGAGCACGGCGATCAGGGTGCTCTTGCCCGCATTGGGCAGGCCGATGATCCCCACCTCGGCCAGCAGCTTGAGTTCCAGCTGCAGCAGCCATTCCTCCCCCTCCCTGCCCTCGGTGAACTTCTCCGGGGCCCGGTTGCGGTTGCTGAGGTAGTGGGCGTTGCCCAGGCCCCCCCGGCCACCGGCCGCCACCAGCAGTTCCTCGCCGGCGTTGGTGAGATCCCCCAGCAGGATGCCGGTGCGGCAGTCGCGCACCTCCGTGCCGCAGGGCACCCGGATCGTCAGGGTGGCGGCGCTGGCCCCGGTGGAGCGGTTCGGCCCGCCGCGGCGGCCGTCATCGGCGGCAAACAGCCGCCGGTACTTGAAATCAAGCAGGGTCTGGAGGTTGGCATCGGCCACGAGGAGCACATCACCGCCGCGGCCCCCGTCGCCACCGGAGGGCCCGCCGGCGGGGACGTACTTCTCACGACGGAAGGCCACGATGCCGTCGCCGCCGCGGCCGGCGCGCACGGCGATGCGGGCCTGATCGATGAACTGCAAGGAAGGGGTTCGGCCGGGGCTCGGATGAGGAACAACCCTAGGATCCCCCGGTTGCACCCCTGGTTTGGCCGAGGTTCGCTTCCAGAAGGTCGGCAAGACCTACCCGCCCCGCCGCGGCGGCAGCCCGGTCCAGGTGCTGCGCCAGCTCGATCTGCAGATCCAGGACGGTGAATTCCTCGTACTGGTGGGCCCCTCGGGCTGCGGCAAGAGCACCCTGCTGCGGCTGCTGGCGGGGCTGGAGGCCACCACCGAGGGCGAGATCTACGTGGGGGACCGCCCCGTGAGCCGGCTGCGGCCGGCCCAGCGCGACGTGGCGATGGTGTTCCAGAGCTACGCGCTCTATCCCCATCTGAGCGTGGCCGACAACATCGGCTTCGGCCTGCGGCGCAGCCGCCACCGCAGCCTTCCCCAGCAGCTGCAGGACAGCCTGCACCGGGCCACCCGCCGCCTGCCGGCCCCCCTGCGGATCGCGTCCGAGCGGGAGCGCCGCATCGCCGCCCGCATCGACGCGGTGGCCGCCACCCTGGGGCTGGAGCCGCTGCTGGAGCGCCGACCCAAGGAGCTCTCCGGCGGCCAGAAGCAGCGGGTGGCGCTGGGCCGGGCCATCGCCCGCCAGCCAGCGGTGTTCCTGATGGATGAGCCCCTCAGCAACCTGGACGCCAAGCTGCGCACCGGCACCCGCACCCAGATCGTGGAGCTGCAGCGACGTCTGGGCACCACCACCCTCTACGTCACCCACGACCAGGTGGAGGCCATGACCATGGGCCACCGCATCGCCGTCCTCAACGAGGGCCAGCTCCAGCAGCTGGGCACGCCCATGCAGCTGTATCAGTGGCCGTCGAACCTGTTCGTGGCCCAGTTCATCGGCAGCCCGGCCATGAACCTGCTGCCGGTGGAGGTGGCGGGCTCCGCCCAGCTGCTGCTGGGTAGCCGGCGCTTCACGGTGGAAGGGCCGATGGCCGACCTGCTGGGCGACTGGATCGGCCACCGGATCACCGGCGGCCTGCGGCCGGAGCACCTGCGGCTGGCCCCGGCCACCAACCGCAACCTGGCGGCGGAGGTGAACCACTGCGAGGCCCTGGGCAACGAGCAGCTGGTCACCTGCCGGCTACTGGAGGGCAGCCACCTGGTGCTGGTGCGGGCCACCCCGGACCAGAAGGTGACCGTGGGCCAGACCGTCCATCTCGATGTCGACCCCATGGGCTGGCGCCTCTTCGACGGGCTCGGGGCCGCCCTGCTGCCGGCCGAAGCCACCATGCCGCCGCCGCGGCAGGAGCCCCAGCTGCCCGCCATCAATCTCTGAGACCTGAGCCACTGGCCCAACAGCCACTGGGCCAGCGCCCGTGCCTCACTTCACCCAGATGACGCTGCAGCCGGGCCCCCCATCCCCCTGCTCGGCATCGCTGACCCGCTCCACCCAGGGCAGGCCGGAGAGCCACTCCCGCAGGCCCCGCTTGAGCTTGCCGGTGCCGATGCCGTGGATCACCCACACCGGCCCGTTGGCACCCCGCAGGCGCTCCTCCACCGCCGCCTCGGCCTCGTGCACCCGCAGGCCGCGCACGTCCACCGTGTTGCCCTCGGTGCGCACCTCGGGCCCGCGGCTGCCCGGGGACCGGCGGCTGCGGATCCGCACCTGGGGCGGCGGCTCGGGGGGGGCCGGCTTCTCGCCGTGCAGCCCCTCGATGCCGGCCAGTTCCACCGTCAGCCGCAGCACCCCGCAGCGGACGGTGAGCTCGCCGCCGTCCTCGGAGATCGCCAGCACCTCGGCGGCCTTGCCCAGGGCCAGCAGCCGGATGCGGTCGCCCACCCGGGGCCGCCAGCCGCCGTGGTCGCGCCGCTCCGGCAGGGGCCGGTGCTGCTGCTCGAGGCGTCGCAGCCGCTGGCCGGCCTGGCGGGCCGTCTCCCCGGCCAGCCGCCCGCCGACGTGCCCCTCCTGGCCAACCGAGCGCAGCCGCCGGATCAGCCGCCGCACCTCCCCCTGCCCCTCCCGGATCGAGGCCTCCAGCCGCTGGCGGCGCTGCTCCTGCAGTTCCGCCGACTGCTCCTTCTGCTGCGACCAGCGCTGCAGCAGCTCCTCATGGAGCAGCTCGGTGCGGGCCAGCAGCGCCGCCGCC
>CAZBMT010000254.1:0-4319 GCA_964492645.1 uncultured Cyanobium sp.
GCACAGGGCAGCAGCCTTGGACAGGCCGCGGCAGATTCCCTGCGCTGCAACGGTTTCCGGTTCTGTCCCAACGGGGCCTGGAATCCTTGGACAGAGGCCCTTGGACAGGGCCCTGGAGGGGGCGCTGATCGAGCGGAAACCCGACGCGGAACGGCCCCCATCACCGCCACGACTGGGGTTTTGTCAGCCCACGTTGTAGGGAACCGTGCCGATGTTCACCAACGCCCCGCGCAGGAGACACCGCCGACCGAAAGGAAACGCACCGAAAAACGACCCCATCACCGCCACGACTGGGGTTTTGCTCACATACGTTGTCGGTTATGCCCCTGGAGGCATAGGAAAGCGACACCTTCAACCCTTGCGGTGACTGGGGCGGCAATTGTTTCCCCTGCGTGAAATCGGGGTTTTCGCGCTGCCCAGAACAGACAGGCCCCCTTCCCCAAGTCACGTGTAGCCGGTAGCTTCCGGCTGTGGCCTGTGAATACGTGTCGGCGACCCTCAGCAAACTCCGTCCCGTGGAGAGGCGGTTCCGCCCCCACCTGGTACCCCTCCGAGCGACGACTGAGGAGCGTGAGCTGATCCGCCAGGCCGCGGCCGAGCGAGGACTGAGCGTTGCTGCTCTGATCCGCTACTGCCTGCGCGAGCAGGCTGTCCCATTGCCCCCTGAATCCCCATGAGAAAGGGGGCCCCGTGAGGCCCCCTTAATCGTTGTTTGCAGATCCGCGTCTTCTTTGGCGAGACGGTCGCGGATCCAGTTGATCACCACACGACCGAGGCCCTGTGACGACATTCGCTGGGGAGCGCAATGTCCCCTGACAATAGGACACCTGTTCGGCAGGGGAACCCCCCGCCAGGCCATCGACACCTGTCGCAGCCTGCCGAGTCGGGGCTGATCGCCAGCGTCCTCTGCAAGACGTTGATGCTGGCCGAGGCCGGCGGCCGGCACCGGACCTTCGACCCGATCCTCCGGCCGCCTGTGGGTGGCGAGTGGCGCACCGAGAATTGGGGCTGCCGGGAGCCCGAGGCGGTGGCCGCGGCCGTCCTTGATCCTTCTGAGGTCATCGGTCTTCGCCACCGCCATCAGACCCGCCTGGTGGTGTTCGACATTGACGCCCACGGCGCGAACCCTTCGCCTTACTGGCATCCGGCCGGCCCTCACGCTTCCCCTGCGATCGAGTCGCTGCTGGCCGAGGCTGAGGCGGTCGGCGCGGCCACCGTCATCTATCGGACGCCCTGTGGCGGCTGGCACGTCTGGATCCTGCTGCCCGAGGTGGTTCATCACTCCCTCGCCGCCGGCATCGGCCCGGTCCTCGCCGCCCGTGCTGGCCTGGAGCTGGGATCTGGCCGGCTGGAGGCCTTCCCCTCTCTGACCTCTTACAGCGAGGCCCCAGACCCCCGCGATCGTCCCCGGAGCCATGGTTTCAGGCTCCCTGGCCAGCAGGGGGGCGCGACCTGGATCGGTGGAGCGGTGGGCTGGTGCGACGAAACCGCCACGGCCTGGGAGGAGGCCGCCGCCGCTGCCGAGCTGGCCGATGGTGCGGCCACCCCTGCATGGGAGGAGCTGCTGGAGGAGGCCGCCGAGTTGCGCCGCCGCCGTCGCCCCCGCCGTGATCTTCAAGGCCCTGGTGCCGGCCGCCATCGCGCCCCCCGCCCCCATGCCGTGGAGTGGACTGGTCCCGCTCAGAGCAACGAGAACCTGGGAGCCTTGACCAACGCCCTCTATCAGCCGGGAGAGACCCCTGAGCGGCTGGGGGCCAGGGTGGCGGCCGCGGCCCGTGTCTGCCCCGGCTTCGACCGCTACGCCAGCGCCGACACCGTGCGCCGCCTCGATGCCTGGTGCCGGGACTGGGCCAGGTCTTGCCACCGTCGCCCGCCCCGTGCCACCGCCTGCCGCCCCCAGAGCAGCGACCCCGGGCGCAACGCCCGCCTGCAGCGCCAGGCCATTTGCATGGTGATTGCGATGGCCCACCACGTCGCCAAGGAAGTCGGTGAGGATGCCCTTCACTGGTCGGAGCGGAAGATCGCCAGGGCCACAAATCTCCACCGCGCCACCGTGAAAAAGTTGCTCCACATCTGGAAGGGTCGGGTCATCGCAGCGATCTTTTCTGGCCGCGGCCGCCTCCGTCGCCGGCCTGGTACAGACCCCTCTCCAAGGGGGGGAGCGTTGGGGGGGAGCCTTCAGCCGGCTTGGCAGCGTCTTCGGGCTGTTCCCTGTGTCGAGAATCGACATCTTGAATCGGTCCCGACCGGACCCCCTGCCGAAGACAGACCACGATCGCTCCAACCCCCGCAACAGGAGGTCTCCGTCGCTCTGGACTGGCTTGCTGCCAAAAAAGCCCGCGAGCAGGCCGAGCTGGCCGCCTGGATCTCTGCGGCCTGATCGACTCCACCTTCCGCCTCTCCCCTGCCATGACCCCTCCCTCGATCCCTGATTCGTTGCCCCCGGATGAGCCGGACCCGGCGCCTGGGGCTGCTGCCCGCCGCCGTCGTCGCGCTCGTCGGGATCAGCAACTGGCCGCGGCCGAAGCCGCCCTGCGCCACATCCCTGTGGAGATTCCGCCCTCTCCGGTGGCTCCCCCAGAGATCGTGGAAGCGATCGTCGCTGAGGCTGAGCAACTGGAGGCCCTGGAGTTTTTCCTGTGTGATCTCCAGCGGTTCCCCCTGGGGCCAGCCACGGCGGCCGAGGTGGCGCGGGTGAGGGGGTTGCTCCTCAACCTCTCGGCCGCGGCGGCTGCCCTTCAGACCCTTGACCTGAGGCGATGAGGCCGGCGCTTGTGATAGCTGAACCGGATACTTTGCGCCCGATTGCTATAACAACCATCAGGGGCTGATCCTCACCGGGACGGCCGCAGCCATTCCCCCTGGAGGAGGATGGCTCTGCCCTCTACGTCAATCAGTGGCCCTCGTCGTGCATACAAGCCACATACCCGTCGTGTCCGTAAAGAGTTGAGCCAGAGCCCCCAAAGCTGATCAGACCTCTTTCTCGATCGGCCTTTCTCACGTAGGTGCCACCCATGGCTTGAGCACACTTTTTCTGCGCGTTTTGGTAGGAAATCCCTCGCCATACTCCGATGGCAAACACCCCCGCTGCGATAAGTCCTGCAAGGACGATCATGCCTGCGGCTGAACCAACAAGAAACTTCAGGATACGGTTGCCCATCAGAGGAGGTGCGGTACTCGGAGATCCATCCTCACCGGTCTATTGCTGTCGGTAGTGTTCATTCAGATCAGGCCGGCCGAGTGCGCCGCCGATCCCGAACCCCATGAAACCTGAATCCGCCGCCGCCGCCGCGGTGGAGCTGCTGCTGCTGGCGGTGCTGGTGGCCCTCGATGCGGTCGCCGTCCTCGCTGTCGCCCTGGTGGCGCTGCTGGTGACGATCACCCGATCGAGGCCCGCCCGATCACCCGCCCGAGTGATGACGCCTCCGCTCCCTGTGGTGCATCCCCTGGCCCTGGTGGCTGAGGAGCTGCTGGAGCTGCCCGTCACCCGCCTGCGGCCCATGGCTGGCACCCGGTCGAAGCGCGTCAGGAAGGCCGAGCTGGTGGCACTGGTGGCCGCCTGCTGAACTCCCGGTACCGTCCGGCTACCGGCCGGGTACCCGTGGCGCTGCTGCAATTGAACCTCAAGCTCCCGCCGGCCGTGTTGGCCGACTGGAAGGAAAGGGCCGCGGCGAAACGACTGTCCGTTCGTGACTGGTTGCTGTCGGAGCTGGCCCCAGCCGCCCCGGCCGCCCCCGCCCTCGATCCCCTGGCCGATCGCGTTGCTGCTCTGGAGGCTGCTGTCGCCGCCCTGGAGGCTCAGTCCCCTCGATCGCTGCGGCCGCCCCGTGTGGCCCCTGCGGCTGCCCCGGCGTCCCTTCCCTTGATCGATCCGCCGGCCGCGGCGATCGAGACGGCGGTCCTGGCCGACCGCCTGGGGATGCGACGCGGCACGTTGAACGCCCGGATCAGCCGTGCCGGCGGCGCCTGCGAGGGGTTGGAGGTGGAGGGGTGGCGTTGCCTGGGTCGGGCGATCCCCGCCCGTGGCGGCCCGCCCCGCGCCCTGTGGGTACCGGCTGAGAGCTGAACGGGTACCGCTGGGGTACCTGGACAGACCCCCTGGCCTTCCTGCTGCTGTCCGCGGCCTGGGTACCAGCTCCAGTGCCCACTGGTACCTGAATGGGTACCGCCTGGCCCCCTTCCTGGCCCCTCAGGTACCTTGTCAGCCTGAAACGGGTACCGCCTTCCCTCTTCCCCTTGTGCTGGTCAGGGACTGAGCGGTTCTGATCGGGTACCCATGTTTGCGTAACTGTCTGAGGCACAGGGCAGCAGCCTTGGAC
>CAZBMT010000255.1:0-4280 GCA_964492645.1 uncultured Cyanobium sp.
GGACGTCGAACCATCCACGGGTGGCAGGGGCGCGCCCCAGGGCGATCGTCATGGGTGAAAGCGGTGCGGATGACCCGCAGGGCTGTGGGTTACCGGGGGATGGTAACAACGTTGATCCGCCTGCTGCGCCGGGCGACATGGGCTGAAACTGACGCCTCCGGCACCCTTCGCGGCAGGATGGCGACCCAACGTCCCTCCTTCCCGCATGGCATCGCCCGGCGCCGCTTCCCCTTCGGCCGACGAGCAGGTGCTGGAGCAGCCCGTGCTCGGCTCCCGGCGCCTCTCCAACCTGCTGGTGGCTGCGGCCGTGACCATCGGTGGGATCGGCTTCGTGCTCACCAGCGCCTCCAGCCGGTTCGGCCGCGACCTGCTGCCGATCGGCCATCCCGCCGCCCTGGTCTGGGTGCCGCAGGGGCTGGTGATGGGGCTCTACGGGGTGGCGGCGCTGCTGTTGGCCATCTATCTGTGGCTGGTGATCGGCATCGATGTCGGGTCGGGCAGCAACCTCTTCGATCGGGCGGCCGGCGAGGCTCGCATCAGCCGCCGCGGCTTCCGAAAGCTGATCGAGGTGGTGATCCCCCTGCGGGAGATCCAGGCGGTGAAGGTGGAGGTGCGCGACGGTCTCAGTCCCCAGCGACGCCTGGCCCTGCGGGTGCAGGGCCGGCGGGACATGCCCCTGACCCGGGTGGGTGAGCCGATGCCCCTGGCCGATCTCGAGCTGGCCGGTGCCCGACTGGCCCGTTTCCTGGGCGTCCCCCTGGAGGGACTCTGACGATGGGGAGCTTCACGAAAGCCGCCGGCTTCGGCTGGCGCCTGCTGCTGCTGGTGCTTCTCGGCCTCGCGCCCCTCGGCCTGGCGTCCTGCGCCGCCGACACCGGCAACCGACCCATGGGCTGCGAGGCGGCCACGACCCCCTGCCTCAGTGGCAAAGCGGTGGTGGCGATGGAGACGAGCAAGGGGCCGGTGGAGCTGACCCTCGATGGGGCGGCGGCGCCGCTCACGGCCGGAAACTTCGTCGATCTCGTCCGCCGGGGGGTCTACAACGGGACGGTCTTCCACCGGGTGGTGCGGGAACCGGTCCCGTTCGTGGTCCAGGGGGGTGACCCTGGCAGCGCCGATCCCAAGGTCCCCGCCAGCGACTACGGCTCGGGCGGCTACGTCGATCCCGCCAGCGGCGAGTCGCGGCGCATTCCACTGGAACTCAGGCTCGATGGCGAGCAGGAACCCCGCTACGGCCAGGAAATCACGTCCCCGACCGTCACCCGCCAGCTGGCCCTCAGCCACGAGCGTGGTGCCGTGGCCATGGCCCGCTCGAACGACCCCAATTCAGCCAGCGCCCAGTTCTACGTCGCCCTGCAGGCGTTGCCTGAACTGGATGGCCGCTATGCGGTCTTCGGCCGTGTCAGCAAGGGGATGGACGTGATCGACCGGATCCGGCAGGGGGACAAGCTCATCAGGGCCCAGGTGATCGAGGGCGGCACGCTGGTGCAGAACAGGAAGCCCTGAGGCCGCCTGGGGCGCCAACGGAGCGGCCTGGCCTCAGGCCGGAACGCGCTTGTCGGAGACGGTGGCCTTGAGCAGCTCGGTGTTCACCCCCGAGGCCCGCTCCAGCGCCACCTTGCCCGTCCGGGCGATCTCCAGGATGCCGTAGCTCTCGAGCAGGCGCTCCAGCGCCACCAGCTTGCCGGGGTCCCCCACCACCTCGAGGGTGAGGGCGTCGTCGGCCACATCCACCACTTTGGCGCGGAACACCTGCACCAGGTCGAAGATGGCGCCGCGGTTCTCCGCCGGCGCCGCCACCTTCAGCAGCATCAGTTCCCGCTCCACGGCGGGAATCGTGGAGAGGTCGATGACGCCGAGCACGTTGATCAGCTTGTTGAGCTGCTTGGTCATCTGCTCGAGGGTGCGGTCGTCCCCCTCGACCACCATGGTGAGCCGGGACATGCCACGGTGCTCGGCCGGCCCCACCGCCAGGCTCTCGATGTTGAAGCCGCGCCGGGCGAACAGACCGGAGATGCGGCTCAGGGCCCCCGATTCGTCTTCCACCAGCACCGAGAGGGTGTGCTTCATGTCGGGCTTGGGAGCGGGGTGCGGCGGCGGACCGGAACGGCTACCGGGTTGATCCTCCAAAACTACGCGCCGGGGTGAGCCCCGTCTTCAACGGTCCCCAGGCGCTCCAGCCAGGGGAGCACCGCGCCGTGGAAGGCGGTGGGGGTCTCGTCGTGGGGGCAGTGGCCGCACGATGCGAACACCTGCAGGACCAGGTCGCTGCGCAGGCCGAGGCACTGCCGGGCCACCTCCACAGGCACCAGCCGGTCCTGGGCCCCCCAGATCAGCAGGGTGGGCCGCCCCGGCCGCTGCAGCAGGGAGACGGCCGTGGACCGGTACGGCCGCAGGGCCATGCCGACGCTCATCGACCGCAGGGCCCGCACCGCGCCGGGCCGCCGGGCTGGGCGGGCGATCACCCGGCGCAGCTCCCGGTCACCGATCACCGGGTGGAGGTAGGCCGACTGGATGCCCAGGTCGAGCAGGGGGGAATGGGCCAGCAGGGGCACCGCCAGCTCCAGGGGTAGCAGCCGCAGCAGCAGCCGTATCCCCCGCCGCTGCAGCCGCCGCCGCCAGGGCCTGCGCCGGGGCGGGCGCCGCTGGGCCATCAGCAGGCTGGGGTCGGGCAGGGGGGCCGCCACCACGGCCCGCACCCAGGTGGGGAAGAAGACGCTGCAGGTGAGGGCCACCAGGCCGCCGAGGGAGTGGCCCACCAGCACCGCCGGTCCGCCGACCACCTCCGCCAGGAACGCCTGCACCTGGCGCGCCCAGAGGCGGTTGTCGAGGGCCTGATGGCGATGCATCCCCGGCTGGCTGGAGGCGCCGAAGCCGATCAGGTCGAGCCCGTAGACGCACCACCCCGCCGCCGCCAGGGGACCGGCATTGTGGCGCCAGTGGCCGCTGCCGGCCCCGAAGCCGTGCAGCAGCACCACGGCCGGCCGGCCGCTCTCCCCCAGGCGGCGCCAGTGGCAGCCGTGGCCCCTCCAGTGCCAGAGGGCGTGCTCCCCCCAGTCGGCCCCCTCCGGCGACGGGGCCGCCCCGGAGGCAGGCTGGGGGTCGGCGGACGACACCGATGGCTGCGGCAAGGATCCGGACGTGAGCGGACCTGATCACTATTGCGAAGGGGCGGCCGTGCTGGAGACCGGTGAAGGGTTCTTCCGGCCCGCCTCCCGGCCCGCCAGGGACTGCGGCGTGCTGCTGGTGCGGAGCCTGGCCGCCGGGGCGGCGGGTGGGCCCGTGCGGGTGCTCGATGGCATGGCGGGCTGCGGCATCCGGGCCCTCCGCTACGCCATCGAAGGCGGCGCCACGGCGGTCTGGGCCAACGACGCCGACCCCGACCGGCGGCCGTTGCTGGAGCGGAACCTCGCCGGGCTGCCGGCGGCGGTGGAACGGCAGGTGGGCACCGCCACGGCCCAGCAGCTGCTGGCGGGCTGCCTGGTGGAGGGGCGCCGCTTCGAGCTGGTGGATCTGGATGCCTTCGGCTGTCCCGCCGCCCTGGTTCCCCTGGCTCTGGAGGCGGTGGCCTTCGGCGGGGTGCTCTACCTGGCCAGCACCGATGGACGCTCGGCCACGGGCCATGACCGTCGGGCCGCGCTGCGCCGTTTCGGGGCCGCCGCCCGGGCCCACCCCGCCAGCTGGGAGATCGCCCTGCGCCTGCAGCTGGGGCTGCTGGCCCGCAGCGCCTGGGCGATGGGCCGGGGGATCACGCCCCTGCTGAGCTTCAGCGAAGGCCGGGCCTTCCGCACCGCCCTGCAGCTGGAACGCCATCCCGCCCCTGGGGAGGAGGGGCATCTGGGACTGGTGGCCCACTGCCACGGCTGCGGCGACCAGCAGGTGCAGGGCCTGGGGCGGCTGGGGCGATGGCGGCCCTGCAGCTGTCCCGCGGCCTCCGCTGAGGGGCCGCCCCTGGCGGTGAGCGGCCCCCTCTGGATCGGCCCCCTCCAGGATCCCGCCACCCTCGCGGCCATGCTGCGGCAGGCCGAGGACGACGACGTCCATCTCGACCGTCCCGGCCGACGGCTGCTGGAGCGGCTCCTCGCCGATCCGGCCGGCACGCCCCGCTGCTGGCCCGTGGCCGTCATCGCCCGCCGGCTGGGCCAGGGGCCTCCGCCGCTGGCGGCCCTGGTGGCCGCCCTGCGGGCCGGGGGGTACGCCGCCGCCGCCAGTGGCGTGATGGCGGGCCAGCTGCGCAGCGACGCCCCCTGGCCGGTGATCGTGGCCATGGCCCGGGAGCT
>CAZBMT010000256.1:0-4279 GCA_964492645.1 uncultured Cyanobium sp.
CCGTATCAGGTCAGCGTCGCTGCCCGCCCGCACCGGGCCCGCCACCAGCAGGGCCAGCAGCGCCGGGCCGGCGATCAGCAGCCCCTTCAGGGTGCGGCCGGAGCACCCGTGGCCTGACCCTCGGTCGGACCCTGGGGAGCTGGTCATGGTCGCCTGTTCAGGGGTGGTCCCGTTGTACCGCTTCCGGCGGCCGCCTGCCGGTCCGCAGGGAACGGCGCAGCTCCCGGCCCAGCCGCCGGGCCGCCCGTCGGCCTGCCCGGCTGGGGGAGCTGGCGAAGCGCTGCTCCTGGTAGGTCGCCACATAGGCCTCGAGGGGATCGGCCAGGGACGGCCAGCGCTGGCGCAGGCGCCGGGCGAAAGCGCCCAGGGTTTCCCCCGCCGCCGGTGCCATGCCCTGGTGGGCGAAGGCCTGCAGGGTGCGCTCCAGCTCCAGGCGCAGGGGATCGCCGCGCTGGCGCCGGCCCAGCCAGCCCAGGCCCCCCAGGCCGGCGGCCAGGCTGACGGCCACCGCGAGCAGCACCACCACCCCCAGCAGGTGGCGCTGCTCGCCCAGCAGCCGGGCCACCAGGGCCTGCTGCTGCTCGCCGTCGTACCCCAGCCACCAGCGGGCCCAGGCGATGTCGAGGCCCCACCACTGCTGCTGGATCCAGTCCAGCGGGCCGCCGGCACGGCTGCCGGCGCCCGGCGCTCCGGAACGCGCCAGGGGGTCCCCCTGCGCCCAGGCGGTGGGATCGATGCGCCGCCAGCCTTCCCCCGCCAGCCACACCTCGCTCCAGGCGTGGGCATCGGCCTGGCGCAGGTCCACGTAGCCGGTGCCGCCCACCGGCTGCACCCACTGGCCGCCGCGGTAGCCGCTCACCACCCGCGCCGGCACCCCCGCCGCCCGCATCAGGGTGGTGAAGGCGCTGGCGTAGTGGCCGCAGAAGCCCAGCCGGCTCTCGAACAGGAAGTGGTCGAGGGGGGCCTCTTGCGGCAGGGTCCCGGGCTCGAGGGTGTAGCGGAAGGGCTGGCCGCGGAACCAGCCGCTGGCGGCGTCCAGCCGCTCCCGGTCGCTGCCGAGGCGCCGCCAGCCGGCGGCCAGGGCCTCCAGGCGCGGGTTCTGGCCCACTGGCAGCAGCAGGTCGACAGGGCCGGGAGGGGCGGTGCGCCAGCCGGGCTGGTCAGCCGACCGGGTCAGGGCGTAGACGCGCCGCTGGCTGCCCGGGGCCCGGTTCAGCAGTTCGCCGCTGCCCTGCAGGCTCAGGTCGGCGGACAGGGGCCGGCCGGAGCCGCTCCAGGGCACCGCCGCCAGGCCGCTGGGCTCGATCAGCCACAGCTGGATCCCCTCCCCCGGGGCGGCGGGGGACGGCGGCGGGCTGGGCTGGCCGGCCGCCGGCCGGGGGAAGCTGGGCGCGGCGCTGCGCCAGCTGCGGCCGTCGAAGCGTTCATGCACCAGCACCCTCCAGTAGCGCTGCTCCGGGGGCGGGGGGTCGCCGCCGAGGGGGAAGGCGACGCGGGCGGCGGCCTGGCGGCTGACGGCGAGCCTGGAGATCGAACCCGGCTCCATGCGGTCGCTGAGCCCGGTCATCGCCCCCATCCCCTGGCCCGTGCCGAAGGTCGTGAACGGCATCAGGCGCGGCAGCAGCAGGAACAGCACCAGGGCGATGGGCAGGGCCGCCAGCAGCACCTGCAGGCTGCGTCGCATCAGGGCTTTCCAGTCCGGACCGGCCCCCAGTTCCAGGGCCAGCAGCCCGGCCAGGGCCATCAGGATGGCCAGGCCCTGCAGCAGGCTCGGGGCCAGTTCGGGGCGCAGGGCCGCCAGCAGACCGGCGCAGACCAGCTGCAGCAGGGCCACCACCCGCCGTTCCTCGAGGCTGCGGGCCTCCCGCAGCTTCAGGGCCGTCAGCACCGCCAGGCCGAAGGCCAGCAGGCTCAGGGACAGGGCCGGCGACAGGCCCAGCAGCCCCACGGCCAGCAACCCCATGGTGAGCCACTGCAGCGGGGCGGCGGCGCGGCTCATCGGCAGCAGGCCAGGGCCGTCAGGCACTGGTTGCGGTGGGCCACACCCCGTCCGGGCGCGACGCTCTGCCCGTTCAGCTCCAGGCCGTAGCTGAGGCCCCGGCCGTGCCAGCTCCAGATGCGCTCGCTCAGGTGCTCGAGGGCCGTCTCCAGGGGCACTCCGGGTTCCGGGGCCAGCAGGGGGGCCGCCTCGGGCCGGTCCAGGAAGCGCTTGGCGTACTCACCCCGCCCCTGGGCCAGCAGCTTCCAGGCCAGCCGGCTGGGGCTGTCCTGGGGACGATGGGGGGCCAGGTCGCGCCAGTCGTCGGTGCCGTCCTGGCGGCTGGCCAGGGCCGGCTCGCCGTCCACCGGTGCCGTGCCGGCGGCCAGCAGCCGCACCGGTCCGGCCCGCCTGGCCGGGTAGATCAGCTGGGCCGTCTGCGGCTGCCAGCGCGACCAGCAGCAGAACAGCCCCAGGGGTGCCGTGGTCTGGATCCGCAGCAGCCCCGGCCGTTGCCAGCCCCTGGCCGGCGGTGTCCAGGCTACGGCCAGCTCATGCTCCCCGGCCGCCAGCGACAGGGCAGGGCCCGGGGCCTCCCCCCCCAGCCGCAGGCGCACCCCTTCGCTGCGGCCCGGGCAGCGCAGCCGGATCGGATAGGGGAGCGGCTCGCCTGCGAAGCCCGGTGCCGGTGCGCCGCAGGCCAGCTCCACCCCCTGCAGGTTGAAGTGGGTGAGGTGCAGGGTGAGCAGGAACAGGCTCAGCATCAGGAAGCTGAGCAGCAGGGTGCCGTTGCTCTGCATCTGGACCCCCACCACCTGCAGCAGCACCGTGCCCGCCAGCCAGAGCCAGCCGAAGCGCGTCGGCAGGATGTAGAGGTTGCGCATCCGCAGGCGCACCCGCTCGCCCTGCTGGGGCCTACCGAAGTCCATCGACGCCTTCCTGGAGCCGCCGGCTCAGCTCCCCGTCGCCGCCGCTGCGCTGCCCACCATCCATGCGGTGCTCGCAGACGGCCGCCAGCACGGCCTGCACGTCGTCCGGGATCACATGGTCGCGGCCCTCCAGCAGCGACCAGGCGCGGGCGGCGGCGAGCAGGGCCAGGCCGGCCCGGGGCGAGAGGGGATGGGCCTGGGACGGCTGGCGGCGGCTGCGCTCCAGCAGGTCGAGCACGTAATCGAGCAGGGCGGTGCTGCAGTGCTGCCGGTCGGCGCGGTCCTGCAGGGCCAGCAGGTCCTCCGGGCCGAAGGCGCGGCCCAGCCCGTCGGGCCGCAGGCCCTCCCCCCGCAGCAGGGCCCGCTCCGCCTGGCGGGGCGGGTAGCCGAGGCTCAGGCGCATCAGGAAGCGGTCGAGCTGGGATTCCGGCAGGGCCGAGGTGCCCCCCTGGTCGAGGCCGTTCTGGGTGGCGATCACCAGAAACGGCCGGGGCAGGGGGTGGCTGGTGCCGTCCACGCTCACCCGGCCGGCGGCCATCGCCTCCAGCAGGGCGCTCTGGGTGCGGGGGCTGGCCCGGTTGATCTCATCGGCCAGCAGCACCTGGCTGAACAGGGGGCCGGGCTGGAAGCGGAAGCTGGCGGCGGTGGGGTCGAACACGTTCAGGCCCGTGAGATCCGCCGGCAGCAGGTCGCTGGTGAAGCTCACCCGCTTGAAGCCGAGCCCGAAGCTGCGGGCCAGCGCCTCCGCCAGGGTGGTCTTGCCCATGCCGGGCAGGTCTTCGATCAGCAGGTGGCCGCGGGCCAGCAGGCAGGCCAGGGCCAGCCGCACCTGATGCTCCTTGCCCAGCAGCACCGCGCCGATCGCGCCGATGACCGGCTGGAGGGGGGAGGAGGGCACGGGGGAGTGCGGTGCACCGGTGGCCCACCCATTGCAGCAGCCCGGCCCCGCTTCCGTGTTACAACCGCCTGAATGTTCGCCGGAGCCGGTGCCAGCCCTCCACCCGGCGATCGGAACGCCTGAACCGCCGGATCCCCACGGCGGCAACCGGCAGGCGGTCGCCCGACGGCTCGGCTGTCGCCCGGAGCAGTTGCTCGACGCCAGCGCCTCCCTGGTGCCCTTCGGGCCGCCGCCCCGGCTGCAGCGGCTGCTGATCCGGGCCCTCGGCAGCGATCTGCGCGACTATCCCGACCGGGGCTACACGGCGCTGCGTGACGCCATTGCTGCCTGGCACGGCCTGGATCCGTTCAGGGTCCTGCCTGGCAACGGAGCCGCCGAGCTGTTCACCTGGGCGGCCCGGGACGCGGCGGCCGCCGGCCTGAGCCTGCTGCCGGCCCCCGGATTCGCCGACTACCGCCGCGCCCTGGCCTGCTG
>CAZBMT010000257.1:0-4277 GCA_964492645.1 uncultured Cyanobium sp.
CCGCAGTGACCCGCAGGCCTCGAACAGCTGATCCACCAGTTCGGCCATGTCCCTGAAACCCTCCAGCGCCTCGGCCCCAAGCAAGCGTTGCCGCTGACGCAGCAGCAGCCCGATCTGGTGGCGCAGGGGCCAGATCAAGGTGCGAATGATCCGCAGGTTGCTCCTGAATTCGTAGGAGCGCCTCAGGATCAACGGGCGCGGATTGCGCAGGGAGGATTCCTCCAGCGCGTCGAGCCTCTGGGACATCGCCTCCAGCATCGGGAACAGGTCATCGAGAAGATCGTCGATGACGAAATGCAGGATGTCGTCCAGGTCCCTGTCGGCCAGCGACCCCGACTTGGAGAGCAGCCATTCGGTCAGTTCCGGGAACGGCTCGCCACCACAGCCCTCCTCCAGGGTGATCAGCAGGCCTGGCAGCAGCACCAGACCCACCTGCTCGCTGACGAGGTGGGCCGGGTCCTTGGCGAAGCTGAGCCGGTGCAGGACCACCAGCAGCACGTCCTCCAGGCCGTTCACCTGGGGCCGCTGGGGCACCTCCACCAGCGGAGCCAGCAGCACCGCCGGCACCTCCAGGCCATTCAGGAGCCGCTGGATCTGGCGGCGGTCGCCCAGCCCCTGGAGGCGCAGCCACAGCGGCGTTCCCGCCGTCCGCAGCCTGGCCAGGTCCTCGATGGCAGGGGCGGGGGTCCGCACCGGTCCGGAGTCGAGAAACAGAATGGCGTCGGCCCGGGTGGGTCCGAGTCCGCCATGGACGTAGAGATGGGTCGGGAGACCCGCCGGACGCTGCTCCAGCCGCTGGGAGTTGAGGGCTCCTGGGGTGAGTCGCACGACAGGCATCCCGGTTGTTGCCATGATTCAACCGCAACCGGACTGGGGTGGGCAGGACGTCCCGGATACGGAAGCGGGCCTGTCACCGCAGGTCTTTACTGCTTCTTAATGGAGGCTGCTTAAGGTAGAAACTGCCAGTGTTGTTCCGTTGACCAATCCGCCCTCCACGGGAGCACCCAATCCCGATGTCGGACTGCCTCAGCGAGGCGTAAGGTCCCCCATGGAAGCCCACGGCAGCTACCGCGGCGACGACTGGAGTCCGGAACGCCTGATGTTCCACCAGAATCTGGAGACCTTCGCCGACCAGGTGGGCCTGATCGTGGGTCTCCAGGCCAACGGCAAGATGACCCAGGATCAGGCCTACGACAGCATCAAGAAGATCTGGAAGAACCTCAAGTTCACCCGCGCCTCCCTGTTCAACACCTCCGAGGAGTGATCCACGCCGTCGACCTTGGTGTGGCCGGGCATCACTCCGGCGTGTCCTGGGGTTCACAGTTGCTGCGAATGGCCAGGCAGGTGAGCAGCGGACGGCTACGGCCGCTCCTGTCGCTGGCACCGCGGGCCACGATCGTTTCCAGCACCTTCACCGTGGCCGTGATGTTGGGTCCCTTGTTCAGCATCACCGCGTCGGCACGGGCGCCCATGGCCGCATCGGTGATCTCGGCGCGGGTGGGGTGGCCGTGCCGGGCCAGGGTGTCGAGCACCTCGTTGGCCCAGATGCAGGGCACGTGCGCCGCTGCACAGATCCGCAGGATCTCCTCCTGAATCGGGGCGAGGGCTTCCCAGCCGCACTCGATCGCCAGATCCCCCCGGGCGATCATCACCCCCATCGGCGCCCCGTGGCCCATGGCCGCGAGCAGGAGCCGGGGCAGGTTGAGAAACGCCTGACGGGTTTCGATCTTGAGCACCACCGGCAGATCCCCCCGGCCCCTGTCCTCCAGGCAGCGGCGCAGGCTCCCGATGTCGGACTCCCTGTGCACGAAGGAGTAGCTGACCATGTCGGCATGGTGTCGAGCAGGCAGCGGGCCGGGGTGGGCGCAGGGACGTTCATGGCCGCCGGCCCTCGTGGGTGCCGGCCCCAGCCTCGGCGACGGGTTCCACTGTGCAGTGGACGCCCTGGCGGCGCAGGTCCTCCGCCAGCGGGTCGGCCAGCTCCCGGTCGAGGGCCGGGGTGAGGTGCTCATCTCCATCCAGCAGGGGGGCCATCGCCCCGGGGGCGCCCCCCAGGTGCCTGGCCAGGGACTGAAGCGCGGTGAACCGACCTTCCGAGCGGGGGGAGCCCCGCAGACGCAGGCGCCATCGGGGCGGATCCGGGCAGCCCAGCTCGATGCGCCGCAGCTGGCGCAGGGTGGCAAGGACCACCAGCTGGTCCCCCGGCGCCAGCACCAGATCGAGGGAGGGGAGCACCAGGGGGGAGCTCCTCCCGGGCCGCAGCAGATGGATCGTGGTGACGCCGTAGCCCCGCTCCACCCGGCAGAGATTCCGCCCCACCAGGCCATCGCCCGCCTGAATCCGATAGCGGACCAGCAGGTGGTTGGCCCCATCGATGCGACAGATCTCCTCCACCCTCTCCCCGAACGCCGTGGCCACCACGGCATCGGCCACCAGGTCCATGCTGGAGATCACCGCCACGCCGCCGAGCAGGTCGCCGAGCTGTTCGGCCGCCTCGACCGCATGGGAGAGGATCGCGTAGCGGGCGTCGGGCCAGGCCTTCTGCAGCTGGAAGGTCTCCTGCAGATTGGCCAGCAGGTCGGCCGAGAGCAGGCCGATCCCCTCCAGCCGGCAGGGCTGCAGCGCAGTGAGCGCCGATTCCCAGCGCGGCAGCACCACCAGACCCCGCCGTGGCGGCGACGGCAGCGATCGAGCGTCGATGCGCAGCACCTGCAGGCCATCCCGCACCAGGTTGTCGGCCACCCGTTCCGCCAGCTCCTCCCCCTCGGCCAGCAGGATCCAGCGGCTGCCCCGCCGGAAGCGCCCGGGGCGGCCCAGGCCGAAACGCTCCCGCAGCAGCCGCTCCAGGATCACCGCCACCAGGGCGGAGGTGAGCAGCGTCCCGATGAGGGAGTACAGCAGGGTGACGCCGATCAGCCAGGGGGACGCCGCGGCGATGCCATCCTCCGGAGGCAGCATCACGTTCACCGGGTCGACGTACTCGCCCTTCAGCAGGGACAGGGTGACGAACATTCCCTGGCGCCAGCCACCCCCGCTGGAGAACAGGACCAGACCGAGGACCAGCAACGCCAGGATCACCAGCAACCCGCCCTGTTGCAGCGGGCTGCACTGCCGCCAGCGCCGCAGCGGTGCCCCCAGGCTGCGGCGCGCGGCCAACCAGCGGCCCTGGACCCGGGCCGCGGGAACGGCCTCGGTGGCTCGATGGTGATGGGCCCCCATCGGCACCACCTGCAGGGGCCTGGCCGGGTTTTCACCATCCCTGCGCAGCGCGCGCCGCTGCCGGAGGGCGGGGTCGCCTCCCTCCAGCACCAGATAGGACTCGCCATCGATCCGGAAGCAGGCCTCCTGGTCGCCGGGCCGCAGGGCCTCGGTGATGGCCCCGGCCGTGAGCAGCAGCGGGTCGACCACAGCCACGCCGGGCAGGCGTTCTTCCAGCAGGGCACCGAGGCTGGCCAGCTGGCCGGAGGAGCGGACCACCAGGTCGGCCGTGGGATTGAGCAGCCGCACCTGAAGAGCCGCCTCCACATTGACCGTGCTATCGGTGCTCAGCAGCAGCACGGCGCGGGCTGACTCGACCCCGGCCTGGGAGAGCACGTGGGGCAGGCGCATGTCACCCAGGATCAGGGTGGAAGCGAAGCGTTCCTCCAGGCGGGGATCGCGCCAGTCCGGCCGCTCCCGGTCCAGACACCGCAACGGCACGTCGAAAGGAAGCAGACGCAGCAGGCAGGCCTGGCCGAGGGAGCCGAGGCCGCAGATCAGCACCGAGCCAGCCCCCGGGCCGGACGTCCCGGGAGCGAAGGACGGGGTGGGCGTCGCCGCGGGCTGGGCTGCGGGGTCGGGAATGGCACGGACGCGGACGTTCCCATCCTCCCAAGCCTGCAAGCTGGACAGCGGCCCCAGGCCTTAACCATTCCTGGTAAGGGTTGGATTGGCCCATCACCCTCCCTCCATGACCAGCACCCTCGCCCCCGTGATGGGTCTGCCCGATCCGGGCTCCTACGCCGATCCCCAGCGCAACGGACTTGGAGCGAAGGATCTTCTCGACGGGCTGGTCGAGCACCTGTTCTATTCCCTCGGGCGGCGCGTTCAGGAGGCCGATCGCCACGACCTGTACATGGCGCTCAGCTACGCCGTGCGTGACCGGCTGATGACCCGCTACCTGGCCGGTATCGAAGCGATCGCCGCCCACCCGCGGCGGATCGTCGCCTATCTCTCGGCCGAGTTCCTGATCGGCCCCCAGCTCGGCAACAACCTGCTGATGCTCGGCATCCAGAAGG
>CAZBMT010000258.1:0-4272 GCA_964492645.1 uncultured Cyanobium sp.
AGACGACGCGGGTCTCGGCGGCAGGCCGCGGCGCCGGCGCCATCTCGGCCTCGATGGCGGCCACCGAGCGGGGCTCGGCCGAGGGCGCCGCCACCTCGGCGCTGTCCCCTGAGCGATCGGCGATGGCTTCGGCCAGGGAATCCCTGTCCTGGGCGCTGTAGCGCTGGATTCCCAGGGTTCTGGCGAGCTCGCGCAGCTGGCGCATGCTCAGGTTGGCCAGGTTCGCAAGCGGGTTGGTCCTGGCCATCGCATTTCAAGAATCGTTACAGGCCATGATCGCCGATGGGATCAGGGCGGGATCACTCCTGTCAGCGGATCGCGACATCACTGGAACGGGCCGGATCCGCCGGCGGCAGCCGCACCACCCCCCGCATGGGCTCGGCCCCCGGTCGCTCAGGAGACCGGGTCGGGCGTTCCGGCAGCGACGCCAGCACGGCCGAGGCCGCCAGCAACCCGCCCAGCAGCAGCAAGAGACGCCAGCGACGCGGCAGGAGCAGGGCACGACGTCCCCCCTGCCCCCGGCGCCGTGTGCCGTCCGCGACCCGGCGGGCCCTGTCGAGGCCCAGCGGCTCTCCGCAACGGGCACAGACCATGCGACCCGCCAGGCTGCGGTCGGCTCGCACAGCCCAACTGCCGCACCTCGGACAGCCCATGCGTCACCCGGTCCATCAGCTCCCCATGGTGACGGAATGACCTAAAGGAACGTCGGATCGGCGCCGGCGGGCCGCTCGGCCGGTGGCAGATCGGCCATCAGCCGGAAATCCTCGAAAGCGAAACCCGGCCCCACGCAGCAGTGCAGCAGGCTCCATCGCCCCCGGCTGCGGGCCGCCTGCCACCAGAACGCCGGCACGATCTGCAGGGGGCCGGCCCCCGGATCCCCGGCGGATTCCGGGACATCGAGCGGGCCCAGGCACAGCCGCTCGGCCGTGCCGCCCCCGGGCGGCAGCCGCCAGAGGTCGAGGGGGTCGCCGCCGGCGTGGTGCCAGACCTCATCCGCCCCCGCCACCTGATGCCAGCGGCTGAGCTGGCCCTCCGTCAGCAGAAAGGCGATCACCGTGAGTCCGGCGCGCTGCCGCCCGTCCCCGGCCCGGCACACCTGGCCGGGGGAGCGGTGCAGCTCCCGGTACCAGCCCCCCTCCGGGTGGGGCTGCAGGTCGAAGCGGGCGATCAGCGCCTCCGGACTGGAACGCATGGCCTGGTGGGCGGGAGAGGGTCGCCGCCGATGATCCCGCGGCGGCGACCAACCGGAGTAGAACATCCGTACTGTCCACTACTCCCTCCCGGTCCGATGCTTCCCCTGCCTGGCCAGCCACCGCTGCCCCTGCGGGAGGGGGCGGCGGCGCTCTTCTGCCTGCTGGCCACGGAGTCCGTCAGCGCCGGTTTCCCCAGCCCCGCCGACGACTACGTGGAGGCCCGCATCGACCTCAATGTGGAGCTGATCCCCCGCCCGCTGTCCACCTTCTTCATGCGCGTCAGCGGCGATGCCATGCGGGGTGACGGCATCGTCGACGGCGACCTGCTGGTGATCGACCGCAGCGTCGATCCCCGGCCCGGCATGGTGGTGGTGGCGGTGCATGCCGGCGCCTTCCTGCTGCGCCGCCTGACCCGGCGTGGCGGTGCCCTGTGGCTGGTGGCCAGTGACGGCACCAGCCCGCCCCTGGTGCTCACAGGCGACGAAGGGGGCGGCGCGGAGGGAAGCGACGGCGGTGGCGCCGAGCTGTGGGGCGTCGCGATCCACGCCGTGCATCACCTGGCGGGCGCCCCCTCCCGGCGTCACTGACCGGCGCCGACAGCGGCGTCAAGGGTCGGCGCGGTGGTGCAGGGCGCGTGAATCGGCGGGACGGGCGGGAGGGGCCATCAGCAGGCCGCGCCGGCGCAACTCACGGCGGAACTCACCGGCCAGTCCGTCCGCCAGCCAGAGCTTGCGCAGGTGGCCGAAGATCACCAGGCAGCGCAGAGCGATGGTGACGCAGACAAGCACCTGCAGGCAGAGTTTCAGCACGGTGGGTAGCCAGGGTGGGAGCAGGTGCGGCGCTGTGCTGGAGCCAGCCTAGGGACGCCGGCGGCGGCCGGCCGCGCCGGAACGGCGGCAACGCACCGTCCAGGCGTCATGCTGGGTCGGTGGGCGGCAACGCCGCCGTGACCTGCTTCGATGATCGAGCCCCTGCCGGAGCTGAGCACCGCCGAACTGGAGACCCTGCTGGCGGCCCTCGATCCGCTTCTGGACGGTTTCGGCGCAGGGGGCTCCTGCCTGGATGATGCCAGCGCCTTCCTGGAGCGGCTGGGCATCGGCCAGCAGGGCGATGACGGGGGCACCCCCTCCCCCCTGCTGCAGTGGCTGGAAAGCTGGCGGGCCGCCGGCGGCAACCGGGCGACCCTGCGGCTGATGGTGCAGACCCTGCTGACGGGACGCCAGGAAGGACCGCCGGCCTGACGGAGCGGCGGATCTGCCGGACGGGTCAGGCGCGGCAGAGGGCATCGGCCATGCGGGCCGTCTGAACGATCGGCGCAACGTCGTGGACGCGCAGCACATCGGCACCGGCGGCGATGGCCTGGCCGCAGACCGCCGCGGTGCCCCAGAGCCGGGCCCGGGGGCGGGGCTCGGCCAGCACCTCACCGATGAAGCGCTTGCGGGACGGCCCCACCAGCAGGGGGAAGCCCTCGGCCCGCAGCAGGGCCAGGCCCCGCAGCAGGGTGAGGTTGTGGGCGGTGGTCTTGGCGAAGCCCAGCCCCGGATCCCAGAGGATCCGCTCCGCCCGCACCCCCGCCGCCAGGGCCCGATCGGTGGCCCGCAGCAGCTCCTGCCGCACCTCGGCGACCACATCGCCGTAGCGGGCCAGGCCGTCCATCGTGCGGCTGTCGCCGCGGCTGTGCATCAGCACGCAGGGGCAGTCCGCGGCCGCGACCACCGCCAGCAGCCCGGGATCGCGCCGGCCGGCGCTGACGTCGTTGATCCAGTGGGCGCCGGCGGCCAGGGCCCCTTCCGCCACCGGGGCGCGGAAGGTGTCGATCGACAGCAGGGGACCTCCGGCCGCCGGGGGCGGCAGGGACGCCAGGATGAGCCGCAGGGCGGGCAGAACCCGGGCCTGCTCGGCCTCGGCCTCGATCTCGGCCGCCCCGGGCCGGGTGCTCTGGCCCCCCAGGTCGAGCAGGTCGGCCCCCTGGCGATGCAGCAGGCGGGCCTGGCACAGGGCCGCTTCGGGAGCCTCGTAACGGCCACCATCGCTGAAGGAATCGGGGGTGAGGTTGAGGACCCCCATCACCAGGGTGCGATCCCCCCAATGGAAACCGGGCGGGACGGCGACGGGGGCGGCGGGGCTCACGGGGAGGGGAGCGGCGGGCGGAGCTTCAGGCCGCCACCGGCACCTGGTAGTTGGCGATACGGGCGAAACTGACCGGATCGAGGGAGGCGCCCCCCACCAGCACGCCGTCGATGTCGCTCTGGGCCATCAGCATGTCGATGGTGGCCGGGTTGACCGAACCGCCGTACTGCACGACCACCTGGGGATGGCCCACCCAGCCGCGGATCAGGCCGCAGATGCGGTTGGCCTCCTCGGCGGCGCAGGTCTTGCCGGTGCCGATGGCCCAGATGGGCTCGTAGGCGACGATCAGGCGCAGGGGGTCGATGCCCTCCAGCCCCTGCTCCACCTGGCGGTGGATCACCCGCTCGGTCTCGCGGGCCTCGCGCTGGTCGTCGCTCTCGCCCACGCAGAGGATCGGGATCAGGCCAGACTTCTGGGCCGTACGGGCCCGCAGGTTGATCTGTTCGTCGGTTTCGCTGAAGTACTTGCGGGGCTCGCTGTGGCCCACGATGGCGTGGGTGACGCCATGCTCGAGCAGCATCGGCGCCGAGATCATGCCGGTGTAGGCGCCGCTCTCCTCCCAGTGAACGTTCTGAGCGGCGATGGCGACACCGGCGCCGGCCAGGTGACGGCAGAGGGTGGGGATCGCCGTGAACGGCGGGGCCAGCACCACCTCACGGTCGTCGGGCAGATCGGCGATCAGGGGCCGGAAGCCGGCCGCAAACGCCCGCGCCTCGGCGCAGGTCATGTGCATCTTCCAGTTGCCTGCGATGACGGCCTTGCGCACGTGGTCTCCCGGCAGCGACATTCGAGGCA
Organism: uncultured Cyanobium sp.; assembly: GCA_964492645.1. Taxonomy (GTDB): domain Bacteria; phylum Cyanobacteriota; class Cyanobacteriia; order PCC-6307; family Cyanobiaceae; genus Cyanobium. Next base: position 4,119 of record CAZBMT010000258.1, read on the forward strand.
GGTTAAGGCGTGGGGCCGCCGTCTCCCCCACGCGCCAGCCGGGGGGAGAGCATCAGCACCTCCCGGCCGTCGATCGCCACCGCATCCCCGGGAGCCAGCTGGCGACCGCGCCGGGTCTCGATGGCGCCGTTCACGCTCACGTCCCCCCGCTGGA
>CAZBMT010000259.1:0-4257 GCA_964492645.1 uncultured Cyanobium sp.
CGACGTTTCCGGGGGGCCGCGGCCTCCGGCTCCAGCTGGGGCGCAGCGCTCACGGCGGCGTCCTCAGCAGCCAGGGCGGCTTGGGCGATGGCAGCCAGATCGGCCGCGGCCTTGGCACCAGCAGCGGGGCAGGGCTCAGGGCCTGGGGCCTGCAGCTGCCAGCCTTCGGTCTGCAGCATCCCGGCGATCGTGGCGCGGTAGGCGTGACGCTGGCGGTTGCGGTGGGCGCCCAGCTCGGCCCAGGCCTGCAGCCAGGCATCCCCGGCGGCCTGCAACTGACCGAACAGAGGATCGGTGACGGCCTGCAGATGGCGGATCAGCTCGGCCGGCTCGGTGCTGCCAGAGCCGACCTTCAGGGCACCGCCGGGGCAGCACTCGGGGGCGAACAGGTAGGCGGGCACCTCAGGAGAGCGAACGCGGGCCAGGGCCTGGGCGGCGTGCTCGGGGGCGATGCGACCACCCGCGTAGGCGATCACGGCCGCCGGCTTCCACCGCTGAAAGCTGATCCCTGAGCTGATCGAGGGGCTGCAATAGATCGCGTCCCACTGTTCGGCCACTCCGTCAGGGTCGGCGGCGAGCTCGGCCGCGGCCTCGGGGGTGCTGCTGTCGATCACCAGCACGCGGGCCTCGGGGCGCCGCTGGCGGTGCAGGGCGGCCAGGGTCTGGGAGGCGTTGTTCATGCCGGCCCGCTGCGCCGATGTCCAGCACAGGAAGGGGCGGCCATCGGCCACCAGCTGGGCCCACTGAGAGCGGAAGGCCTCGGCGGCGGCCTTGGGGGTGCCGAATCCTTCGGGGCAGTGGAGGGCCCGGCCTGCCATGGGGCGATGTTCCGACCGGATCACCAGGGCCCGGCGACCGGTGAGGCGCTCCAGCAGCTGCACGGCCCACTCGGGCATCTGCGCATCGGCGGCGATCGTTTGCCGCATACGGGGGAGCTGATCGGCCGTCGTTCGCAGCACCTCGGCGCGACGATCGGCCAGGGCGGTGCCGGTGGAGAACAGCAGGTGCTCAACGGCCTGGGCCCATTCATCGAGCACCAGGGCGCCGCCGCTCCAGCTGTGGCCGCTGATCTGCAGGTGGGAGGAGGGGCACCAGGAATCCCAGCAGCCCGCCACCCCTTGCTGGCGTTCGTCGGTTCCGGGCACTGGGCACCAGGGCACACCGATTCGTTCGGCCGCGGCCTGCCCCAGGGCCTGACGGTGCGAGGGCATGAGGATCGGCACCCCGGCCGCGGCCAGCGGCGCCAGGGCCTGGGCGATGGCCTCGGTTTTCCCGCAGCCCATTGGGGCTTGCAGCACCACCAGCGGCGCCAGATCCGGCGACGGGATGGGGCAGGCCACCCCCAGCCATTGGCCAGCTGGGGCGATGCGATCGGCAGCCCGCAAGTGGGGCAGGACCGGGCGGGGCCCGGTATCCGCCAGGGCCCGATTGAGGGCCTCGGGGCCGGCCGCGGCCAGCAGGTCATCGAGTCCGGTTTTCTCGGCACTGGGCAACAGGGGCAGGCGGGCGATCTCCACCCGGCCGCCAGCGGAGCGCAGGGCACGGGCGAGGGCGCCAGCAGCGGCGCCGACCTTGCGGGCGGTAGAGGGCTTCGCTTCGGCATCGAAGGCGATCAGCCAGCGGCGGCCTGGGGCGGCCAGCAGCTGCAGGGCCTCGATCAGCCGCTCGGTGCCATCGAGATCCACCCGGCGGCCCATCTGCACCCCCGGCAGGGCCACCGCAGCCCAGCCAGCCGAAACGGCGGCGAGGGCCTTTTTCCAGCCTTCGCAGATCAGAACCTGCAGATCAGGGGTCGCCGCGGCCCAGGCCCAGAACCCGGCGGCGAGGGCGGCGGCATCGGGGCGTGGCAGGCCTTGCCGATCACAGATCAGCACCCAGCAGCGCAGGGGCACCCGGGGCAGCAGCAGGCCCCCACCAGAGGGGTGCTGGGGTTGGGCTTCGTACTTGATCGTCTGGCCCGGCAGGGGCTGCCAGCGGCCGGCAGCATCGCGTCGCCCCTTGCCGCGGCCCTGATTGGGCTTCCACTGATCGAAGGGCTCCAGCCCCGGCAGGGCATCGCTGAGCGATCGCCAGCCCCCGGCCTGCAGATGGCGGTAGCGGCGATCGAGGGCGATCAGGCGATCGGCCAGAAAGCCCGGCTGGCCCTGGGGGTGGCCATTGCCGGCCCGGCTTTCGGTCTGGATCTGTAGCCGGGCGTGGGCCACCAGCTCGGACCGTTCGTGCTCCCAATGGCGCGGGGTGCCGGGGCCGAAAGACGCGACGTTGAGGGCAGCAACGTCCGGGGCAATGGCGCTGGCTTGCAGCTCGGCCCAGTTGTGGGCAGCCAGGCCCGGCGGTGGGGTGGTGGTCATCACAGCGCACCTCCAGACCGCGTCATCGCGGTGGCGGGTCGTTGCTGGCTGTGGATGACCCCAAAGCCCCCCCAGCGGCGCCAGCGGTGGGCCAAGGCCGGATCATCGGGACGGTGCCGGTCGTGCCAGGCGGCGATCTCCAGGAAGGCCAGAGGCGGCCAGCCGGCGTCCGATCCCTTGCGGTGCAGGGCCTTCAGCTCAGCGGCGGCCGCAGCCGAAACCCTGTCAGCAGCCCCTTTCTGGGGGTGACCGGACCGAACATATGTGCCATGATTTAGGGGCAGACGCTCCCCAGCAGATGCTTCCCCCGGATGGGTTTCTTCCCACCCGGTTGAACAGGCTCCTTGTGGGCCCGTGGCTTCGAGGGATTGGCCCCCCGAAACTGCGATGATCACTAGACAATCCTCTGGTGATAGCGAACCCCCAGGCCTGAGAAACTCAAGGGTTCGCGTGGATAACTGAGAGGGGTTCCCGGCACCAACCGGGGGCCCCTTTCGCCTTTATGGGGCGAACGGCTTAACGCTGGGGCTCGAAGCCCTGCAGCTGCAGGCCCCGCCGGATCAGATCGCTCACGGTGGTTCCATGGGCGGCGGCCATGGCCTGCAGTTGCTGACGCTCGCCGGGGGTTGCCCGGAAGTTCAGCAGGGTTTGGCGGGGCCCTTGATCGGTCGGCGGTGCCGGCATTGCTTGTAAAGACGGCTCACCCACTCAAGTTACCGATACCCGCAAGGGGGCCGCCAGGGCGGCCGCGGCAGCCGGGCAGGGCCTGGGGCATGGCTGTTTTGGAGAACTGGAAACCAGGCCTTTCACGCAGGGGAAACAATGCCCAACCCAGTCACCCCAGCCGGCAAGGGCCTCAATTTCCCTGAACAAAATGGTCAGAAGCGACAACGTATCAAGACAAAACCCCAGTGGTGGCGGTGATAAGGGCCGTTTTCCGGCGGGTTTCCCGTCAGTCGGCGCTGCCTCCCGCCAGGAAGGGTGGCCCAGGGCAGAGAGAGGCCGTTTCGTTACGGCTCAGCGGCCTGAAGCACAACGTATGGCCGAGAAAGCCCCAGTCACCGCAGTGATCGGGGTCGTTTCGCGTCGGGTTTCCGGGGGGTCAGCGCCACCTCCCGCCGCGGCCCACTCAGATCCCGGCGATGGCCGCCAACACCTCGCTTTCGTCCGCTTCGAGGTAGTGGCCCAGGCTGCCCAGGGACTTGTGCCCGGTGATGCGCTGAACCACGTGGAGCGGCACCCCACGGCGCACGGCGGCGGTGGCGAGGGATCGGCGGAAGCTATGGGTGCTCACCCCTTCGAGCCCCAGCACGGCGCAGGTAGAGCGCAGGGCCTTGTCGGCTGCCTGCCGGCTCTGGTGCTGGGTGGTGCTGCCCAGCGCCGGGAACAGGCACTCGGAAGGGGCGGGCTGATGGCCATGCTCAGCGGCCCAGGCCTGCCGGTAGCTGCTCAGCTCGGCCGCCAGCCGGGGAGAGGTTGGAACCTGCCGGGTCGTCTTCGTCTTGGTGTTCGCCTTGCGGAAGGTGACCACGCCGTTCAGGTCGCCCCAGGTCAGGGCCAGGGCCTCGCTGATGCGGGCGGCGCTCCAGCGCTGGATCGACCAGAGGGCGCGGTAGCGGGGCGAAGGGGCGGCCTCCAGCAGGGCGTCCAGCTCATCGTCGGTGAGGGTGGCGGCGGCGCCGTGGCGGCAGTTCTTCATGGGGTGGGGAGCGTTGCCATGATCCTAGTTGCTCTTTTCATCAAAGAGCAACCATTCAGTTAGGGCAGTGGCTCTGCCGCAGATTCAACGGCCGCGGCCGTTATTGAGAATGGCACTGATGATCGTCGGCCGGCTCAGCCGATGCTGCCGACACTGAGCCAGCGAACATGATCGGCAGCGTCGGGCGCGTCGGCCGCCACTGCTCAG
>CAZBMT010000260.1:0-4236 GCA_964492645.1 uncultured Cyanobium sp.
CTTCGCCGCCATCGGCCTTGCCGCCGTGGCCTGCGATGGCGCCCTCGACGGCGATGAGGCCGCCATGCTGCGGCAGCTGCTGGAGGTGCGCTCGCCCTACGGGAACCTCGGTGACGCGGTGATGGGGGCGATGTTCGATGGCCTGCTGGGGCGGCTGCGCAGCGGCGGCTGGGAACAGTTGCTGATCGAGGCCGCCCCGGTGCTGACGCCACCCCAGCAGGAGACGGCCTACGCGATGGCGGCCCTGCTGGTGCACAGCAACCGCAGCTTCAAGCCCGTGGAGCAGGCGATGCTGCAGCGTCTGGGGGAGCTGATCAGCGTGCCGGCGCAGCGCTGCGCCCAGATCCTCGATGTGATGGCGGTGCTGCACCGCGACAGCCTCAAGGACTGAAGGCCACTGGCCTCAGGAGCGGGTGCCCCGGCAGCGGCCGCAGAGTCCGAAGAACTCGAGGGTGTGGTACATCGGCAGGAAGTCGCCCAGCTCCTCCCCCGGCAGGTGCAGGCCGTGCACGGGACAGTGGGGCAGCACCATGGTGGCGCCGCAGTCGACACAGGTGAGGTGGTGCTCGTCCCGCTCGGTCGGGGCGTAGAGGGCCTCGCCGCTGGGCAGGTGGCGGCAGCGCACCAGGCCCCGCTGCTGCAGCTGGCGCAGGTGGCGGTAGACGGTGGCCAGCCCCATGGCGGCGGGTCCGCCCCTCAGGCGGGCATGGAGGTCCTGGCCGCTCAGTTCGCCGTCGGCGGCGCGCAGTTCCGCCAGCAGTGAGGCCTGGCGCGGCGGAAGGTCGGGGGCGGTGGTGGCCTGCATGGTTCCGTTTCTACCCTGCCGGCAGCCAGGTGGCCTGCAGGGCCTCCTGGGGCAGGGGCTGGAGGGTGAGGCTGGCGGCCTCGATCAGCACCGCCCGGGGGGACGCCGGCGCTGCTCCCAGGTCACCCAGCGGGCGCAGCACCAGGGCCAGCCGGTCGCTGGTGGGGTCGTAGCTGAGGCCGGTGCCGGGTTCGAGCTCCCAGCCGGCCAGGCGCCGCGAGGCCAGCACGGTGCCGCGCCGGTCGAGGGCCACCAGGGTGAGGGACGGGCGGCCCACCCCTTCGATCAGCAGCGCCCAGACCCGCTCGCCGCCGCGGCTGCAGGCCGTGGCCGCCAGGGCCTGGGGGCCGATCCAGAGCTGGCGGGGGGCCACCCCCGGCTCCACCAGCTCCAGGGAGCGGCGGAAGTCGGGCCAGTGGCGCACCAGCAGGGCCCGCCCCGCCCGGGGACAGAAGCTGCTCAGGTCGCGGCTGCCGGGCAGGGTCTGGCGGCGGGGCGGTCGGGGGGGCAGGTCGCGCAGGCTGAGGCCGTCGATCTCGGGCACCACCAGGGCGCCCCCCTCGGGCAGCAGCCGCACGGCGCCGCTGGCCTCCAGCGGCAGCACCCGCGGGCCGCCCCGGGCGGGCCAGAGGCTGATGCTCACCTGGTCGGGCTGCTCACCGCCGGCCTGCACCAGCAGGTCGCCGCGGCGGTTGCCGCTGATGTGGGCGAAGACCATCTCGCCGGCGCCGATGGGCTCGGGGGCACCGGCCTGCACAGGGGAGGCCGTCGCCGGGCGCCCGCGGCCCAGGGGGCGCAGGGGCTGCTGGCGCAGCGGCAGCCGCCACACCCGGAAGCGGCCGTTTTCGGAGCGCGACACCACGGCCACGGCCTCGCCACCGCCGAGCGGTTCGACCATGGTGATGCGCGGCCACACCGGTGAGATCGGCCGCCAGCGGCCGTCGTGCTCCCGCACCTGCAGCTGCTCGCCGCCGGCCACCGGCACCACCGCCAGCAGCCGGGGGCGCGGATCCCACAGCCAGCGTTGGGGGGCCAGGGTCAGGCCGCGGCGATCGCGGCCGGCCAGCTGCAGCTGCAGGGGGGAGCTGATCCGCTGGTCGGGGGAGAGGTTCAGCAGCAGGGTGTCGCCGTCGCCGAGCCAGCGGTGGGCCAGGGGCGGGGAGAGGCTGCTGGCGGCCTGGAGGCTGGCCGGGTCCATGGGCCGGCTGAAGCGGGCCTGCAGGGCGGCGGGACCGGAGCTGGCGGCCACCGGTGTCAGCCGCTCGAGCCGGGGCGGCTGACGCAGCAGCAGTTGCTGCTGGACGAGGGCCAGCAGACCGCCCAGGGCCAGGGTGAGCGGCAGGGGGCCGGCCCAGGGGAGTCGGGAGAGCGGGCTCATGGTTCCAGGGGCCGGGCGGGCCGGGGAATCGGCCGGATGCGGCTGGGAACCACCTCCAGCCGCTCGCCACCGCCGGGGGCGGGCTTCAGGCCCATCACCCCGTCGATGGCCAGCCACTGGTCGGCGGGGAAGGGGGCCTGGCCGGCGGGCCAGGCGACGGGCAGCCCCACCGGGGAGGCATCGGCCAGGCAGCAGCGCACCAGCAGTCGGGCCAGCTGGGGCGGTTCGCCCTCCATGGGCAGCACGAAGCCGCTGATGCGCACCGGATCGCCGGCGAACAGCCTGGGATCGGGCTGGCTGCGCAGCAGCCGCACCCAGTCGGTGAGGCTGCGCTGGGCGGGCGGCAGCACGAAGCTGAGCTCGCTTTCGGCGGTCTCGTCGCGGGGGCGCTGGCCGGCCAGATCGGCGAAGGAGGGGGCCGGCGGCAGCAGCAGCACCAGCAGGGCGATGGCGGCGGTGAGCAGCAGGGTGCGGGCCTGGCGCCGGTCGCCGCGCTCCTGACGGCCGGCGCCGAAGGCCAGGCGCAGCTGCAGCAGGGCGACGAGCAGCAGCAGCAGGCCGGCCAGGGCCACCAGGGGGTGGAACACGGCCCGCAGCAGCAGGTCGAGGCGGCCGTCGACACTGCTGACAAGCAGCACCAGGGCCCAGAGGCCGAGGCTGGCGGCGCGCCAGAGGGCGGCCCGCTGCAGGAGGGGGGGAGTCACAGGCGCCACAGGTTCACCCACTGGCCGATCAGCAGCACCATCAGGGCGGCCCCGGCGGTGGTGAGCACCAGGCCGCGGGGGCGGAACAGCAGCCCGAGCAGGCTGACCAGCTTGAGGTCGATCACCGGGCCCAGGAGCAGGAAGGCGAGCAGGGCCCCGGGGGTGACCTGGGCGGCGAAGCTGAGGGCCAGGAACGCATCCACGCTCGAGCACACCGACACCACCAGGGCCAGCAGCATCAGGGCCAGGATCGAGAGGGTGGGGGCGCCGCCCACCGCCAGCAGCCAGCTGCGGGGCACGAAGGACTGCACCAGCGCGGCGATGACGCTGCCCATCACCAGAAGGAGGGAGAGATAGAGGAACTCCTGGCTGGCGTGCCGCATCAGCTCGGCCAGGGGCGGCCGCACCGGGGCGGCCTCGGCGTTGAGGGCCGAGGGCGGCGGGGCTCCCACCAGGCCGCTGGAGCGCTCCAGCAGCCCCACCGCCGCCAGGGGCTGGTGCAGGCGCCGTTCGGCCAGCAGGTCGGCCTGGAGCAGCTGGGGCTCGCCCACCAGGGCCAGCAGCAGGGCCAGGCCCACGGCCACCACCACGGCGCCCAGGGGACGGGCCAGCAGCAGCCAGGGCTGGTCAGGGAAGGCGGCCCAGGTGCTGGCGATCACGATCGGGTTGAGCACGGGGGCGGCGAACAGGAAGCCGAGGCCGGCGCCGAGGGGCGCGCCACCGCTGAGCATGCGGCGGGCCACCGGCACGTTGCCGCATTCGCAGGCCGGCAGGGCGAAGCCGAGGGCGGCGCCGGTGAGGGGCCCCAGCAGGGGGTGGGAGGGCAGCCGCCGCAGCCAGCGGCCGCCGGGGGCGAACCAGCGGGCGCCGGCGGAGATCAGCACGCCGATCAGCAGGAAGGGCAGCGCCTCGATCAGCAGCCCCTGGAACAGGGCCCAGGCGGTGGCCAGGCGGGTGAGGATCACGGCGCCGGCCAGGGCTCCGGGGTGGCGGGGCTGGCGGCGCCCGCCTCGAACCAGTCGGGGATGGCCCGGAAACAGGCGGCATTGGCCTCGTTCTCGCGGGCCTCGACGCGCCAGCAGCAGCTGCGGCCGCCGTCGCGGGGGCCGAGCAGCTCGTTGGCCCAGCCCCAGGCCAGCTCGGCGCTGGCCTCCATGCCCACGTTGGCCATCACCCGCAGGTCGAGGGCGCCCTGCTCATGCAGGGCCTGCCACTGGGCCAGCAGCGGATCGTCGGCATTCACCAGGAAGGTGTGGTCGAACTGGGCGGCCAGCTGCGCCTCGAGCTCCTTGAGGCTGGAGAAGTCGACCACGAAGCCGTGGACGTCCAGCGCGCGGGCCCGGAACCAG
>CAZBMT010000261.1:0-4201 GCA_964492645.1 uncultured Cyanobium sp.
GTAGCTCCGGTTCGGCCACCAGGGCCGCCGCCAGGGCGACCCGGCGCCGGTTGCCGCCGGAGAGCTCCCCGATCGTCCGCTCCTGGTGGGCGGCGTCGATGCCCAGGCGTTCCAGCACCTCGCGGCAGCGGCGCTCCAGATCCCAGGCCTGGCAGCTGTCCATGCGGTGCTGCAGGGCGCTGAGGCGGGCCAGCAACGGGCCCTCCTCCGCTCCGCCCGCCAGCTGGTGGCTCACCCCGGCGTGCTGGCGCAGCAGGGCCATGGCCTCGCCATCCCCGGCGAACACCTGCTCCAGCACGGTCAGGGCCGGATCCAGCCGGGGCTCCTGGTCGAGCAGCACCACCCGGGTGCGGGCATGGCAGCGGCGCTCGCCGCGATCCAGCGGTTCGACACCCGCCAGCACCCGCAGAAGGGTGCTTTTGCCGGCGCCGTTGGGGCCGATCAGCCCCAGCCGGTCCCGCTCGCCTATGTGCAGATCAAGGTCGGCGAACAGGCTGCGCAGGCCGAAGTCCTTGGCGGCGCCCACCAGGCTGATCAGGCTCATGGGCCCTCGACCGACGGGCCCGTCCCCCGGCGCTGCTGCTCCAGGTGGGCGAAGACGCTCTTGTCGCCCACGTCCGCCGCCGCCGGCATCGGGAACTTGCGCAGGCAGAGCACCAGCAGCAGCAGGGCTTCGGCCGCCAGCAGGCTGGCGGTGGTGGCCGGGCTCAGCACCCCGGCCAGGCGGCCCAGCAGGGCCAGGGGCAGCAGCAGGGTGACGCCGATCGCCTCCGGGCGCTGGAAGCAGAAGAACTCCTTGAAGCCGATGCCGGCCAGGGCGGCGAAGAAGGGCCCCACCGCCAGGATCCAGAGGGGCTGGTCCACCAGGGCGGGGAGCATGCGGGCGGGTCCGGCCTGCAGGGCCAGCAGCCCGCCGCCCAGGCAGCCCGCCAGCCAGAACAGCTGCAGGGCGCGGTGCAGGGGCCGCAGGTAGATGTGGATCCAGCGCAGGGCCAGGCCCAGTCCGGCCGCCATCAGCAGCAGCCAGGGCCAGAGCAGCTCGGGGCCCAGCTGGCGCCACTGGGCCAGCAGGGCCAGCTGGCCCAGGGCGACGGCCGTCAGGGCCAGCCGGTAGCCGAGCACCTCGCGGCGGTCGGCGGCGGTGATCGTGAAGCGGCCGTACACCCCCTCGAAGACGGGGTCGCTGCCGTCCGGGGTGGCCAGGGTGCTGCTCATCGGAGGGGGGCGCCGGGGGCGGCCGGGGGTGGGCTGCCCACCAGTGTGGCCAGGTCCGGTCCCGCCGGGACGATGCCCGAGGGGTGCAGGGGGAACAGGGAACCGAAATAGTCGCTGCGCCAGGCGTCCGGGAAGCAGGTGGCGGCGACTCCCTCGAGGCCGTGGAAGCGGCGCCGCCAGTCCCACAGCCGGGGCAGCTGCCAGAGGGGCCGGCGGCTGCAGCCGAACAGGGGCGCGTAGACCAGCTCCATGCGGATCAGGGTGGGGAACAGCACCACATCCGCCAGGCTCGGGCGGTCTCCACCGCACAGCCAGCCGCCGCCGCTCTCCCCCCGGGAGTCGAGGGCCGCCTCGACCGCCTCCAGTGCGGCGAACAGGGCCGACTCGGCCTCGTCGTAGGCCGCCTGGTTGCGGGCGAAGCCACAGCGGTAGACCCCGTCGTTGACGTCCCCCTGCAGGCGCTCCCGCCAGGCGCTGATCGCCGCCAGGTCGGCCGGCGGGGCCAGGTCCGTCGCCCCGGGCGCCGCGGGCCAGGCGTTGAGCAGCTCGATCAGGCGGGCGCTCTCGCTCACCAGGATCGTCCCGGTCCGCCGCGAATACAGGGCCGGCACGGTGGCCCGGGCCCGGGGATCGGCGCCGCAGCGGCGGTAGAGCTCGAGCAGGGTGGCGCAGCCCTCAAAGGGCTCGCTGAAGCGCCAGCGGCCGGCGTCCGGATCGGGAACCACCACCACCGTGTCGATCATCGGGGCCAGGCCCCGCAGGCTCCAGGTGATCCAGGCCCGGTGGGCCCAGGGGCAGCTGCGCCCGACGATCAGCACATGGCCGCCTGCCTCGGCGGCGTCCTCCGGCAGCGGCGGCAGGGCGGTGAAGGCCCCGGCCGGCCGGCGGTAACGGCCCTGGTTGTCGGCGGGGCCGAGGCCGCCCATCAGCAGGCGCCACTGGCACTGCCAGAGCTGCCGGGCGGAGCGCACCAGGGTGGCGGGCGGGGCCATGGTCATCACGGTGTCCTGCCCTGACTCTGCGCCAGGCTGGGGCCCTGTGAGCGAGCGGGCGATGGCGGCGGGCCGGGTGATGGTGGTGGGGGGAACCCACGGCAACGAGCGCAACGCGCCCTGGCTGCTGGAGGCCTGGCGACGGCACCCGGCGCTGCTGCGTGGCAGCGGCCTCGCCCTGGAACTGGTGCTGGGCAACCCCGCCGCCCATGCCGCCGGGGTGCGCTACCTCGATCGCGACCTCAACCGCAGCTTCGAGCCGGCCCTGCTGGACGCCCCCGGACCGGGGGACCGGGAGCTGGAGCGGGCCCGGGAGCTGCTGGCCCGCCATGGGCCCGGCGGCAGTGCCCCCTGCCTGGTGGCCCTCGATCTGCACAGCACCACGGCCGCGATGGGCAACAGCCTGGTGGTGTATGGCCGGCGCCCCGCCGATCTCGCCCTGGCGGCGGGCGTGCAGCGGCGGCTCGGCCTGCCGATCTACCTGCACGAACAGGACCGGGCCCAGACCGGCTACCTGGTGGAGCGCTGGCCCTGCGGTCTGGTGGTGGAGGTGGGCCCGGTGCCCCAGGGGGTGATCCAGTCGCCGATCTGCCGCCAGAGCCAGCTGGCCCTGGAGGCGGCCCTGGAGGTGCTGGCGGAGGCCCGCGGCGGAGCGCTGGTTCAGCCGGAGCGGCTGGTGGTGCACCGGCACCTGGGCAGCCTCGATCTGCCGCGCCATGGCGACGGCTCCCCGGCGGCGGTGGTCCATCCCCAGCGTCAGAACCGCGACTGGCAGCCGATCGTCGCCGGCGATCCCCTGTTCCTGACGGCCGAGGGCGCCACGATCCCCTTCCACCCCCGGCAGGAGTGGCAGGACGGGCCCGTCTGGGCCGTGTTCATCAACGAGGCCGCCTACGGCGAGAAGGGCATCGCCCTCAGCCTCACCCGCCGGGAGTCCTGGCCGCTGGAGCCGCACTGGGGCCAGGCCCTGGCTGGCCTGGCCCGGGACCTTCAGAGCCCGGGCTGAGCCTGGGGCTGGCCGGTGGCAGCTGGCTGGGAGCGGGGCGGACCGTTGTAGACGACGCTCAGGACACTGCGGCCATCCGGCGCGATCAGGATTTCGCTCTCCAGGGTCGGCGGCAGGCCGAGCTGCACCCAGCCGGGGACCCCGCCGTAGAAGCGGAACAGGAAACCCTCGGCATCGGCGCGCACCAGGCAGCTACCGCCGCTGCGCTCATACATGCAGAGGGCGGGCCGGTAGACCCCGAGGCCGCCGTTGATCACCTCGGCCCGCATCCGGGCCAGGTTGGCGGCGCGGCCCCGCTGGAAGGCCTGTTCCTGGGTCATCTGGGCCTGGGCTGGGGAGGCCCCCGCCAGGGGAACGGCCAGCAGCAGGGCCAGGCAGCCCAGCAGGGGCCGCAGGGAAGGGGAGGTGATGGTCATCCGCAGACGAGGGTGGTCTGTTCCTTGGTGCAGGGGAGGTCGGTCCTGCTGCCGTCGGCCCAGTAGATGCGCAGCCGGTCATCCTCGGTGTCGGTGCGCAGGGTCAGCGACTTGATGACACCGGCGGGGGGCTTGCCGGCCGGATCGGCGGTGTCGGGGCGCAGGTCGGCTTTCCTGTTGATCCGCTGCTCCAGTTGCTGAATCTTGAGTTCGAGCTGGTCGACGCGGCGGCTCTCGGCATTGGGCAGGCCCTGGCAGCCGGCCGCCAGCAGGAGGAGCAGCAGCAGGGGAGGAAGCGACGAACGCGAGACCATCGGCGGCAGGGCGGGATGACCGGAGCACCTCACCTCCTAGCAGCGGCCGGGGGGCCAGGCCAGGCGGAAAGCTCAGCTTTTCTTCATGAACGCCGCCTCACAAGTCGCAACGGTCTGTTACATTGGCTTGAGGCGATCCGTCGCCCTTCCTTACGCCCACGGCTGGCGCACCAGTGCATCCGCCTGAAGGCACCCTTTCCTGTACTCATGACCGCCACTCTCCAGCAGCGCTCCGGCGCTTCGGTGTGGAACCAGTTC
>CAZBMT010000262.1:0-4200 GCA_964492645.1 uncultured Cyanobium sp.
CCCCTACGCCATCGGCCTGATCCGCCAGTCGCTGGAGCGGCAGCTGGATGACGCCACCTGATCGCCATGACCGGAAGGCTCCCGCCGGCGCCATCACCATTAACATGCACAGACATCCTGTACGGCTCCTATGGCCATCGAGACCACCTACACCGCTGCCCGCGACCAGCTCAAGGCGCTGATGGACAAGGTCGTGGACGATCGCGAGGTGGTGCTGGTCCGGCGCCGGCAGGGCGGTGACGTGGCCATTGTGGCGGCCGAGGAGCTGGAGGGGCTTCTGGAGACCGCCCATTTGCTGCGCTCCCCCCGCAATGCCGCCCGCCTGCTCAAGGCCATCGAGCGCGCCCGCAGCGACAGCCTTCCCCCGCTGCGCCTCAGCGATCTCGATACGCAGCTGGAGGGATGAGCCCCCAGCGGCAGGCGGTGTGCCATCCGGAGTTCCTCGAAGACCTTCAGCATTGGATCGAAACCGACCGCCGCACCGCCCGCCGCCTGCTGGAGCTGATGAAAGCTGTGCTGCGCGATCCCTTCAGCGGCATCGGCAAACCGGAGCCTCTGAAATACCTGGGTGCGGGCATCTGGTCGCGCCGGATCACCCAGGAGCACCGCTGTGTGTATCTGGTGAAAGCTGACCGTGTGGAATTCCTGCAGGGGCGCTATCACTATTAGTCCATGGATTCCCAGTACTCCCTGATCGCCGGCCAATGGCCCGAGCTGCATGAAGAGGCGGCCAGGGTGGAGCGTTTTGCCCTGAGCGATCCCCGCACCGCCTGCTTCTACGCCCGCCGGACCATCGAGCTGCTGGTGGAGTGGATCTACGCCAACGACAGCCAGTTGCAACGGCCCTGGGGTGAGCCCTCCCTCTCCCAGCTGATCCATGTCTCCGATTTCCGTCAGCTCGTCGGCCCCCAGCTGCTGAGCCGCTTCAAACTGCTCAAGGACCTCGGCAACGAGGCCGTTCATCGAGCCCAACCCATACCCCCCAAGAGTGCAGTCCTGGCGGCGGTGGAGTTGTTCCAGGTGTTGCGGTGGCTGGCCCTCACCTATGGCCCCAACCCCAACGCCATCCGGGGCCTTCGTTTCGACAAGGCCCAGCTGCCCGTTTCCGACCCGAACACCGCTCAGCAGGCCCAGACCCGTGAGCAGCTGGAGGTTCTCGCCAACCAGCTGGCGGAACGCGACCAGCAACTGCGGGAGGCCAGGGAGGCCACCGCCGCCTCGCGCGAGGAAGTGGAGCAACTGCGCCAGCAGATCACGGCCCTGCGCAAGGCCAACCAGGCCGCCGCCCAACCAGAGGCCGATCTCACCGAATTCGACACCCGCCGCCTCTACATCGACCACTACCTCGAGGAAGTGGGCTGGCGGCTGGGGGAGGGCCGCTCCGACGAGGTACCCGTCAGCGGCATGCCCAATCAGACCGGAGAGGGTTTTGTTGACTATGTGCTCTGGGGCGATGACAGCAAACCCCTCGCCTTGGTGGAAGCCAAACGCACCAGCCGCGATCCTGTGGAGGGTCAGCAACAGGCGAAGCTCTACGCCAACGCCCTGGAAGCCCAATACGGCCAGCGGCCCCTGATCTTCCTCTCCAATGGCTACCGCCATCGCCTCTGGGACGACAGCCATTATCCGCCCCGAGAGGTGCAGGGCTTCTATCGCAAGGCCGAGCTGGACACCCTGATCCGCCGCCGGAGCCAACGCCTGAGCCTGGCCTCAGCCACGGTGAATCCCGAGATCGTGGAGCGCTACTACCAGCAGCGGGCCATCCGGGCGATCAGCGAATCCTTCGAGCGCGGCCGTCGCAAGGTTCTGCTGGTGATGGCCACCGGCACCGGCAAGACCCGCACCGTGATCGCCCTGGCCGATCTGCTGATCCGCTGCAACTGGGTGAAGCGGGTGCTGTTCCTTGCTGATCGCAAGGCCCTGGTGCTCCAGGCCGAGCGGGCCTTCCGCCGCTTTCTGCCGGACTGTTCACCGGTGAACCTGGTCACCAACCGCGGCGGAGAAGGGCGGGTGTTCCTCTCCACCTACCCCACGATGATGAATCTCATCGATGAGGAGGATAGCCGCGGCGAGAAGCGCTTCGGCGTGGGGCACTTCGATCTGGTGGTGGTGGATGAGGCCCACCGCAGCGTCTATCAGAAATACGGCGCCATCTTTGCCTACTTCGATTCACTGCTCTGTGGGCTCACCGCCACACCCCGCGACGAGATCGACCGCAACACCTACGATCTCTTCGGCCTGGAGGTTGGCCTCCCCACCGATGAATACGGCCTCGATCAGGCCGTGGACGATCGCTATCTCGTTCCCTTCCGGCCTGTATCGGTGCCACTACGGTTTCCCCGCGAAGGAATCCGCTACGCCGACCTCAGTGAAGAGGAACAATCCCAGTGGGATCTGCTCGAATGGGAGGAAGGCGCTCTCGGCGGCCAGCAGATCGAATCCGGCGCCGTCAACGCCTGGTTGTTCAACACCGACACCGTGGACAAAGCCCTGAAGGTATTGATGACCCAGGGCATGGTGGGCCAGGACGGTGATCGCGTCGGCAAGACCATCCTGTTTGCCCGCAACCACGACCACGCCGTTTTCATTCATGACCGCTTCGACCACCACTACCCTCACCTCGCCGGAAAGGTCGCCCGCGTGATCGACAACCGCACGAGCTATGCCCAGAATCTGATCGACGAATTCGCTGATCCCGGCAGTGATCTCGCCATCGCGATCTCTGTGGACATGCTCGACACAGGCATCGACATCCCGGAGATCGTCAACCTGATGTTCTTCAAGCCGGTGCGCTCCCGCACCAAGTTCTGGCAGATGGTGGGACGGGGCACCCGCCTCTGCCCGGACCTGTTCGGACCAGGCCAGCACAAGCAGTTCTTCTGGATCTTTGATTGCTGCCAGAACCTTGAGTTCTTCCTCGGTGACGGAGGCACACAAGGCACCGCAGCACCTGAAACCATCAGCGCCAAGCTCTTCCGGGCTCGCCTGGCCCTGATCGAAACGCTCGATCAGCAGGCTTCCCAGGGCCCTGAGTCGCTTCCGGCGGAGCTTCTCTCCCACCGCACGGACCTGGCCGGCAATCTCAGAAGCCATGTGGCGGCCTGTCCCAGCGACAACTTCCTGGTGCGCCCCCACCTGGAGGCGGTGGAACACTTCAGCCAGCCGAACGCCTGGGGGCAGCTGAGCAGCGACGACCACGTCACTCTTTCCGCCACGCTGGCGCCTCTACCCTCCGCCCTGGCTGAACAGGAAGGCGACACCGATGCCGATGCACGGCGTTTCGATCTGATCGTGTACAAGCTTCAGCTGGCGCTGCTGCAGGGACATCCGCGCTTCGCCAAGCTCCAGGAACAGGTGCGATCCATCGCGGCACTGCTGGAGGAACGCCACACCATCCCGATGGTGGCCGCCGAGATGGGCCTGATCCAGGATCTGCTGCTGGATGAATGGTGGCAGGATCTGACCCTGCCGATGCTCGAAGAGGTGCGGCGCAGGCTACGGGGCCTGGTCGGCCTGATCGAGCGGCAATCCCGCAGCCCGATCTACGTCAATTTCACCGATGAACTCGGTGAATTGCGCGAACACGACCCCACGCCCCTGATCAGCCGCGACGAATTCCGGCAGTTCCGCCTGCGGACACGGGACTTTCTCAACGCCCATCAGGATCACCTCACCATGCAACGGCTGCGCCGCAACCAGCCCCTTACTGCCGACGACCTGAGCGAGCTGCAACGCTTCCTGCTCAGCCATGGCATCGGCAGTGAGAGTGTGATCGCCAGGGCCACCGAAGAATGCAACGGCTTCGGGCTCTTCATCCGTTCCCTCGTGGGTCTCGACCGCAACGCCGCCAAGGAGCTGTTCGCTGAGTTCCTCATCGAAGGCACCCACACCCTCACCCAGATCCAGTTCATCAACGAGATCATCAATGAACTCACCAGCCGCGGTGTGATGGATCCGGCCCGTCTCTATGACCCTCCCTTCACCGATCTGGCCCCCACGGGCCCCGAAGGCCTGTTCTCCGAGTCGGACGTGAACCGCATCTGCGACCTCCTGGACGTCATCCGGCAGCGGGCCGAAGCTCCGCTGGCAGCCTGAGGCAGCTTCCACCTGGTGGCACTCACGAGGAGCCACCACCTCAGCCTTCGTGTCCGAAGCCGCTCTGCTCACCCTTCTGGCGGTTGATACCGGAGAGCAGCAGCA
>CAZBMT010000263.1:0-4194 GCA_964492645.1 uncultured Cyanobium sp.
CGGTCGGGGTGCAGCTGTTCGACCACCGGCCTGAAGCCATGGCGGAAGCGGCCCGCCGGGCCGAGGCCGCCGGGGCCTGGCTGATCGACATCAACATGGGCTGCCCGGTACGCAAGATCGCCCGCAAGGGCGGCGGCAGCGGCCTGCTGCGCCAGCCGGATCTGGCCCTGCGGATCGTCGCGGCGGTGGCGGCGGCGGTGCGGCTGCCGGTGACGGTGAAGACCCGCCTGGGCTGGTGCGGCGCCAGTGCCGATCCGGTGGGTTTCGCCCTGGCCCTGCAGGAGGCCGGCGCCCGCGCCCTCACCCTGCACGGCCGCACCCGGGAGCAGGGGTTCTCCGGCAGGGCCGACTGGACGGCGATCGGACGGGTCAAGGCGGCCTTGCGGATTCCGGTGATCGCCAACGGCGACATCACCTCCCCCGAGGACGCTCTGCGCTGCCTGGCGATCACCGGCGCCGACGGGGTGATGGTGGGGCGGGGCAGCCTGGGGCGTCCCTGGCTTGTGGGGCGGATCGCGGCGGCGCTGGCCGGCCGGCCCCTGCCCCCCGAGCCCGATCCCGCGGCCCGGATCGCCCTGGCCCGGGAGCACCTGGAGGCCCTGGTGGCCGCCCGCGGCGATCAGGGCCTGCTGATCGCCCGCAAGCACCTGGGCTGGACCTGCCAGGGCTTCGCCGGCGCGGCCCGGCTGCGGCGGGAGCTGATGGTCGCCCCCGACCTGGCCAGCGCCCTCGATCTGCTGGAGCAGGCGGAGGCGGAGCTGAAGGTCAGTGACCCAGGGCCATGCCCAGCAGGTCCCGGCTGCCGCTGATGGCCTGCACCGCCAGCAGCAGGGCGGTGAGGAAGGCGGCGCTGACGTGCAGCCGCCGCATCCGGGGGGAGCGCAGGGTCTCGGGGGCCGCCGCCATGGCGAACAGCAGCAGGCCGCAGAGCAGCACCCCACTCCAGTAGTGGGACCCCCACACCCCCCCCGTGAAGGGACTGCGGCCCAGATGCCACAGGGCCGGCTGGCTGCCCAGGGTCAGCAGTCCCAGCCAGCAGATCAGGGCGAAACAGGCCCGCAGCCAGGCTCCCTTCGCCCGCCACAGGGCCAGGCAGCTCACCAGGCACCCCAGGCCCGCCGGCAGCAGCGCCGCGCTGGCCGCGCCGCTGCCGGCGGCGGTGTCCCCGCGGGCATAGGTGGCCGCCATGGCGATCAGCACCGCCGCCACCACGCCCGTGGTCACCCAGCGGCCGTGGTCGGTGTGTTCCACCCCCACCGTCGGCGGCAGGGGGTTGATGTCGAGGCGACGCTCCCGGGCCAGGATCCCCAGCCGGATGGTGGCGCCCACCACCGGGTAGACGAACAGGATGATCAGCACCGGGTGCAGCAGGGCGAACCAGTCGGTGACGGTCATCCCGGCGGCAGGCATCGGCAAGGATGGGGCGGAAGGGGAACGGTCATGGAAGCACCGCCGGCCACCCCTGCCGGATAAGCAGCAGGGAGAAGTAAGGGACCTCGGCGGCGGGCACCTCGGCCGCCGGGCAGAGCCGCTGGTCGGGCCAGCCCACCCGCTGGGCGAACAGGGTGTTCTCCAGGAGGCCCCGCTCCGCCAGCAGCGGCCGCACCCAGGGCCAGCGGCCCCCCAGCTTGAGCAGAGCCAGCACCCAGCCAGCGCGCGCCGCCTGGTCAAGCAGCGCCTCCAGCTCGCCGGGTTCCTCCGGGGTGGGTCGGATCAGCAGCCCCTCCTGCTGCAGGGCCAGGGGCCAGGACCCGGCGGCGGCCGCCGCCGCGACGGCGCTGATGCCCGGGATCAGGCGCACCGGCAGGGCAGGGTGGCGGTCCCGCAGGGCCAGCAGCACGTAGCTGCAGCTGGCGAACAGCGACACGTCGCCCTCGCAGAGCAGCACCACCGACCGGCCGCCGGCCGCCTCGCCCGCCAGCCGGTCGGCGGCGGCATGCCAGGCCAGGCGACGCGGCTCGGCCGCCGCCACCATCGGAAACACCAGGGGCAGCCGCCGCTGGCCGGAGCGGATCCAGGGGGCCGCCACGGCGGCCGCCATCCCTTCGGCCCCTTCGCGGGCCACCGGGTAGGCGACGGTGTCGGCGGTTTCGATGGCCCGCACCGCCGCCACGGTGAGCAGGTCGGGATCGCCGGGCCCCACCCCCACCAGGGTGAGGGCGGCGGTGGCAGCACGGTCGGCGATGGGGGGAAGTCCGCTGCCGACCTTTCTAGGCTGAAGATCCCCAGACCGCCCTGGAGCGCCCCGATGACCCACCTGGTGATCCGTTCCGCCGCCGGCGACGGCCAGGCCCCCCTCCTGCTGCGCAGCAGCGATCCCGACGTGATCGCCCGGGAGCTCAGGGCCCGCGGGGTGCGCTTCGAGCGCTGGGCCACGCCGGCCTCCCTGGCGGAGGACGCCGACCAGGCCGCGATCCTGGCCGCCTACGCCGCGGAGATCGCCCGGGTGCAGGCCGGAGGGAGCTACCGCACCGTGGACGCGATCCGGCTCGGGCCCGACCACCCCGACCGGGAGGCCCTGCGGGCGAAGTTCCTTGCCGAGCACACCCACGCCGAGGACGAGGTGCGCTTCTTCGTGGAGGGCTGTGGCCTCTTCTGCCTGCACATCGCCGACGAGGTGCTCCAGGTGGTGTGCGAACGGGGCGACTGGATCGGCGTGCCCGCCGGCACCCGCCACTGGTTCGACACCGGCGAGCGTCCGTCCTTCTGCGCTTTGCGCTTCTTCGACAACAGCGAGGGCTGGGTGGCGCAGTTCACCGGCGATCCGATCGCGACGCGCTTCCCGCTCCTGGAGGAGGTGCTGGCCGCGGCCTGATCGCCCGCCACAGCGCTCCAGGCGCGGCCGGGGTCAGCTGTGCACGCGCGGCAGGGCTCAGCTGTGCATGCGCGGCTGGGGATGGAGGCTGGCGAGAGTCTCCGCCTCGCTCGCGGCCAGGGCCGTGAGCCGATCGGTCACAATCGGTCGGGGCCAGCGCTGTTCGCACAACACCCAGTAGAGGCCGAAATGGCGCGCCTCGCTGGCCAGCAGGTCGGCGTAGAGGTCCCGCAGCTCCGGATCGGGGCTGTGGGCGGCCAGCAGGGCCATCCGCTCGTGGCTGCGGGCCTCGATCAGACCCGCCACCAGGAAGCTGTCCAGCATCCGCTCCGGCTCCTGCCGGCGCACCAGGGTGGCCAGGGCGGCACCGTAGGGCGGGGCGGCCAGGGCCCGCAGGCCGATGCCGCGCCGCTCCAGCAGGGCCTGCACCCGTTCGAAATGCTCCAGTTCCTCCCGGGCCAGGGGGCTGAGCACGGCCGCCAGCTCCCCGTCGGAGGGGTAGCGGAACATCAGCTGCAGGGCGGCGCCGGCCGCCTTGCGCTCGCAGTGGGCATGGTCGATCAGCAGCAGATCCGGGTGGGCCAGGGCCTGCTCCAGCCAGGCGGCGCTGCTGGGGGCCGCCAGCCATTTCACCCGGGCCGCCAGCGGCGGCGGGGCCTGGGCCGGCATGGGCAGAGCGCGGCCGCTCATGCCGCCGCCCGCAGATGGGTCACCAGGCCCTCGAGGGCGAGGCGGTAGCTGGTGGGGCCGAAGCCGCAGATGACCCCCAGGGCCCGGTCCGCCAGCAGGGAGCGATGGCGGAAGGGTTCCCGGGCGTGGGTGTTGCTCAGGTGCACCTCCACGAAGGGCAGGGCCACCGCCAGCAGGGCATCGCGGATTGCCACCGAGGTGTGGGTGTAGGCGGCGGCGTTGATCAGGATCCCGTCGCAGGCCGGGCTCCCGGCCTGGCCGCCCGCCTGCTGGATGCGGTCCACCAGGGCCCCCTCGTGGTTGCTCTGGAAGCAGGTGAGCTCCACCCCCAGCGCCGCGGCCTGGTGTTCCAGGGCGGCATCGATGGCCGCCAGGGTGCTGCTGCCGTAGAGGCCCGGCTCCCGCTGGCCGAGCAGGTTGAGGTTGGGGCCATGGAGCACGAGCAGGCGCATCGGGGAGGGGAGAGGGGGGAAGGACCGGGAGGAGGCGGGAAGGTCGGCTGGTAAGTTCTGAGGGTGTGGTTCGGGTCGGTGCCCGAGTGGTTAATGGGGGCGGACTGTAAATCCGCTGGCTCTGCCTACGTTGGTTCAAATCCAACCCGGCCCACCTTCCACATGCCCTTGTAGCTCAGCGGTAGAGCACTCCCTTGGTAAGGGAGAGGTCACGAGTTCAAGTCTCGTCAAGGGCTT
>CAZBMT010000264.1:0-4189 GCA_964492645.1 uncultured Cyanobium sp.
CTTGATCTTCACCGCCACCCTCTCGCCGGTTTTGGGGTCCACGTTGGTGCCGGCGCTCTCGATCACATCCGGATAGAGGGTGCCCTGGGCGAGGTAGTCGAAGGGGCCGAGGCGGCGGCTCTCCTCCTCGAACACCCGGATGAACTCGGTGCCGATGATCTTGCGCTTCTCCTCGGGGTCGGTGATGCCGGCGAGCCTGGAGATGAAGCGCTCACGGGCATTGATGTATTCCACATTGATGTGGAACTGGCGATCGAAGAAATCCATCAGGAACTCGGGTTCGCCTTTGCGCATGAAGCCCTGGTCGATGAACATGCACGTGAGGCGATCACCAATCGCCTGGTGCAACAGGAAGGCCAGGGTGGAGGAATCGACCCCGCCCGAGAGGGCCAGCAGGACCCGCTTCTCACCCACCTGGGCGCGCACCTCGCTGATGGCCTCGTCGATGAAGGCGGCCGTGGTCCAGTCGGGGATGCAGCCGCAGATGTGGTACACGAAATTGCGGATCATCACCATGCCGCAGGTGGAATGCACCACCTCGGGATGGAACTGCACCCCGTACAGGCGGCGGGCATGGTCGGCCACCGCGGCCTCGGGGGTGTTGTCGGTGTGGGCGAGGCGCACGAAACCCTCCGGCAGCGACTGCACCGAATCGCCGTGGCTCATCCACATCGTCGAGCCCTCCTCGACGTTGGTGAGCAGGTCGACCGGGTCGTCCACGTGCAGCGGCGCCTTGCCGTACTCGGCCCGGCCGGCGGCCAGCACCGATCCACCCAGCTGCTGCACCATCAGTTGCATGCCGTAGCAGACCCCCAGCACCGGGATGCCCAGGTCCCAGAGGCAGGGGTCGCAGGTGGGGGCCCCCTCCTCGTAGACGGAGCTGGGGCCGCCGCTGAGGATGATCCCCTTCGGGTTGAGGGCCTTGAGTTCCGCGGCGCTGGTGGTGTAGCCCATCACCAGCGAGAACACCTCCGTCTCCCGCACGCGGCGGGCGATCAGCTCGGAATACTGGGAGCCGAAATCGAGGATGACGATGGCCGGCGGACGGCGGGAGCCGCTGGCGTGGTCCCGTTCCGAACCCGTGGGTGCGGTCTGCGTCGTATCGGACATCGGCTCGAAGGCGGCCAGGACCAGGGCCCGGTCATCGGTGCCAGCACCCTAGGTCGCTCCCCTGAAGCGCTCCATCAGCGCCGCCCCCACCGGCCCGCAGACCCGCAGCCGACGCTGGCGGTCGAACAGGGCCGCCCCCACAGCGGCCGGCGGGACGCCATGGCTGGCCAGGTAAGCCCGGCAACGTCCCTCGATGGCGGCGGCGATCCGCGCCCGCAGGCGCCCGGCCAGCTCCGGATCGGCCTGCTCCAGCCCGGCCAGGGCGGCCTCCACCGTGGCGGCCCCATGCAGGGCGGTCAGGGCGGCGCCACCGGCCCCCTCCAGGGCAGCCAGGGCGGTGAGCACCTCGGCGCGGCCGTCAGCCAGGTGGTGGTGGGTGTGGAAAATGCCGCCGGCCAGCTTGATCAGCTTGCCCTGGTAGCCGAACAGCAGCAGCCGCTCCACCCCCGCTTCGGCGGCTGCCACCAGCACGGGGCCGAGCCAGTTGCCCGCCTTGAGCAGCAGCTCCGGCGGCAGGCCGAGCCGGGGCGCCAGGTCGAGGCCGTTCTCGCCGATCACCAGCACCAGGTCGCCTCCGGCCCCCGGCGCGGCCATCCGTTCGGCCAGGGCCGCCAGGGTGCGGGCCAGCTGGTCCGGGTCGGCGCCGGCCTGCACCTCGGCCTGGGTGCCGATCAGGGCCAGCCCGTCCACCACCCCGAAGGCGGCGTTGCTGGTGCGCTCCGCCAGGCGGCGGCCGTCGGGGAGCACCAGGGTGAGCCCCAGGCGGCGGCCGGAGGGCAGCAGGGGCCGCAGGTTGACCTCCAGCAGCTCCCGGGCATAGGCCGACAGGCAGGCCTCCCCGGTCGCCGCATGGACCCCTACCCCCTCGCCGGGATCCAGCTGCAGCCAGGGCCCTTCGCCGGGAAGCCAACGGGCCAGCACCCACACCACCAGGCCGCGGGTGAGGTCGAGCCCCTCACCCGGATCGCAGCAGCTCTCCCCCAGGGCCAGCCCCTCCCCCAGCGGCGCGGCGGCTCGCACCGGCACCGGCACCACCCCGGGCGGCTGCAGCAGTTCGAGGGCCGCCGAGGCGCGGAACGGCTCCCCCAGCAGGACCCCGAGGGCGGCGCGGGCCGCGGCCGCCAGCCACACCGGCAGGGTGAAACCCCGCGGGGGCGCGGAGGGGGAGCGCAGGGAATCGATGGCCGGCGGGAACGCTGTTTTTTATGGTGGTCGATCGCCTTGCCTCCGCCAGGCCCGCGCCCCTTCCCCTCACCTCCGCCCATGCAGGACAAGCTCACCCTGATGATCCCCGGCCCCACCCCGGTGCCGGAGACCGTCCTGCAGGCCATGGCCCGCCATCCGATCGGCCACCGCAGCGGCGATTTCCAGAAGATCGTGCGCCGCACCACCGAGCAGCTGCAGTGGCTGCACCAGACCAAAGGCCACGTGCTGGTGCTCACCGGCAGCGGCACCGCGGCGATGGAGGCCGCGATCGTCAACACCCTCAGCCGCGGCGACAAGGTGCTCTGCGGCGACAACGGCAAGTTCGGCGAACGCTGGGTGAAGGTGGCGAAGGCCTACGGGCTGAACGTGGAGGTGATCAAGGCGGAGTGGGGCCAGCCCCTCGACCCGGAGGCCTTCCGCGCGGCCCTCGAGGCCGACACCGCCAGGGAGATCCGCGGCGTGATCCTCACCCACTCGGAGACCTCCACCGGGGTGATCAACGACCTGAAGGCCATCGCTGGCCATGTGAAAGCCCACGGCACGGCCCTCACCATCGCCGACTGCGTCACCAGCCTGGGGGCGTGCGACGTGCCCATGGATGAGTGGGGCGTGGACGTGGTGGGCTCCGGCTCCCAGAAGGGCTACATGATGCCCCCGGGCCTGAGCTTCGTGGCCATGGGCGAGCGGGCCTGGACGGCTTATGAACGCTCCGATCTGCCGAAGTTCTATCTGGATCTGGGCAAGTACCGCAAGGCGGCTGACGACGACAGCAACCCCTTCACCCCGGCGATCAACCTCTACTTCGCCCTCGAGGCCGCCCTGGGGATGATGCAGAAGGAGGGTCTGGAAGCCATCTTCGCGCGCCACGACCGCCATCGCCGGGCCACCCAGGCGGCGATGAAGGCCATCGGCCTGCCCCTCTACGCGGCCGAGGGCCACGGCAGCCCGGCGATCACGGCGGTGGCGCCGGAGGGCATCGATGCCGAGACCCTGCGCAAGCAGGTGAAGGAGCGGTTCGACATCCTGCTGGCCGGCGGCCAGGACCACCTCAAGGGCAAGGTGTTCCGCATCGGCCACCTGGGCTTCGTCTGCGACCGCGACGTGCTCACCGCCGTGGCGGCTATCGAGGCCACCCTGCAGGACCTGGGCCTGGCCAAGGCCCCGATCGGCGCCGGCGTGGCGGCGGCGGCGGTCGCGCTGGCCTCCTGATCGAGGCGACGTGGCCGGGCCTGGAAACCGTGATTAGGTTCATCGTGAACGGTTCTGACGCCATGACCCTTGCTGCCATGCGACACCTTCCCCTGGCCACCGTCCTCTGCCTGGGCCTGGCGGCCTCCGGCTGCCAGCGCACCGACCTCACCCAGCAGACCCAGAAGACCGAGGCCCGGATCTGCACCGAGCTGGCCACGGTGAACCAGGCCCTGGAGCAGGTGGCCGCCCTGACGCCCACCTCCACCGTGGGCGAGGCGCGGGCGGCCCAGCAGAAGCTGGAACAGTCGATCGCGGCCCTGCAGGCCTCGGAGAACCAGCTGCAGACCTTGCGGGTGGAGGCCTTCCGCAAGCTGCTGCAGGGATTCCGAGGGGAGGTGGCCAAAGCCTCCGCCAACAAGGACCAGACCCTCGAGCAGGCCGCCAACGAACTCAAGCCCAAGGCCATGGCGGTGATCGCCGCCCGCAGGGCGCTCTCCGCGGCCGTGCAGTGCGAGGAGCCGGTGGCGGCCCCCGCCAAGCCCTGACAAAGCTGCAGCCTGGCTCCGGGCATCCTGTTGGCGTCCGGAGCTTTGCTAATGTGAACTTGCGCTTGAAAGAACGCGGGTGTAATTCAGTGGTAGAATGTCAGCTTCCCAAGCTGAACGTCGCCGGTTCGAATCCG
>CAZBMT010000265.1:0-4166 GCA_964492645.1 uncultured Cyanobium sp.
TGCGCTTCCTGCCCCTGGTGCAGGAGGAGCTGCAGAACCTGCTGCGCGCGATCGCCACCCGGGCGGTGAATCTGCGTCGCCTGGGCTGGAAGGCCAGTCTCGGGCTGGTGCTGGCGGTGGGGGAGCGGCTGCTGGCCAACGTGCTGCTGCGCTCCGAACAGGGGGCCGAGGCCCTGATGGCGCGCGGCGGGATGTGGCTTCCTCCCGATCGCCTGCACCAGCCGGCCGCCACCCCTTCCGGCGCCAGCCTGGTGGCGGTGCTGGCCCTGGCTGCCCTGCTGGCGCTCCGCTGGAAAGTCGGTGCCCTTTAATGGCCCCAGCCTGCAAGGAGTCGTGAGCACGGAGCGCTATCTGAACCACCCGACTTTCGGGATGCTCTATCGGGTAGCGCCGGTGGCCGAAAGCCGCGACCTCTATGCCACGCTCTACGCCCAGCGGATCTTCTTCCTGGTCACCCTTCAGGAGCGCGGCGCCCATTTCGAGGTGATCCCCCTGATGGACGCCCGCCACTTCGCCGAGCAGAACCTGGCCCGCAGCCGCCGTGAGGGGCCCGAGGCCCAGGCTCGCTGGCGCCAGCTCTTCGACCAGACCTTCATCTGATGGCACCGGCGTCGCCCGCTGTGGCGGAGGCGTTCGGTTCCACCCTGGCGGAGCGGCTGGCGGCCCTGCGGTCGGCGTTGCCACCCTCCACACGCCTG
This sequence comes from uncultured Cyanobium sp., assembly GCA_964492645.1. Lineage (GTDB taxonomy): Bacteria > Cyanobacteriota > Cyanobacteriia > PCC-6307 > Cyanobiaceae > Cyanobium. Next base: position 699 of record CAZBMT010000265.1, read on the forward strand.
CTGGCGGTGTCGAAGGGCCATCCGGCCGAGCTGGTTCGCCAGGCCGCGGCCCTAGGCCAGCGGAGCTTCGGTGAGAGCCGACTGCAGGAGGCCATCGCCAAGCAGGACGCCCTGGCCGACCTGCAGGACCTCGACTGGCACTTCATCGGACGACTCCAGGCCAACAAGGCCCGCGGCATCTTGCGCCGCTTCGGCACCATCCACTCCGTCGACAGCCTCGCCCTGGTCGGGCGGCTGCAGCGCATCGCTGCCGAAGAGGGCCTCGCCCCTGGGATCCTGCTGCAGGTGAAGTTCCGCCCCGACCCGGCCAAAACCGGCTTCAAGCCGGAGGAGGTGCGGGCCCTGGCGGCCGACCTGGGGCACCTGGCGCCCCTGCGCTGCCTCGGTCTGATGACCATCGCCCCCCTGGGCCTCACCCCAGAAGAGCGGCTGGAGCTGTTCCGGGAGTGCCGCGCCCTGGCCGATGCCCTGGGGCTGCCGGACTGTTCGATGGGGATGAGCGGCGACTGGCGCGAAGCGGTGGCGGCGGGCAGCACCTGGGTGAGACTCGGCAGCCTTCTTTTCGGATCGCGACCGATCCAGCCCTGATCGTGCCCAGGGATCTTGCCGGCAGGGATGTGGGACGCTATTCAAGGCCCAGCATCCTTTCCGAGGTCGGCTCCGTGTCGTTGTTCTCCCGCCTGCGTGCCGTCGTCTCCGGTGACGACTACCTCGATGGCGACTTCGACGACGAACTCGATTACGACCCCGGCGACACCACCACTCCCGCGACCACCTCGACGGCGAGCAGAAACACCGGAGCCCTGGCCCTGAGCACCGATTTCTCCAGCGATGATCCCTTCGCCGGCACCAACGTCATCGGCATGCCTGGCATCACCAGCGCCGTTGCTGAGGTGTGCCTGATGGAGCCACGCAGCTTCGACGAGATGCCCCGTGCGATTCAGGCCCTCCGCGAGCGCAAGACCGTCATCCTCAACCTGACGATGATGGAGCCGGACCAGGCCCAGCGGGCCGTGGATTTCGTCGCCGGCGGCACCTTCGCCATCGACGGTCATCAGGAACGGGTGGGCGAGAGCATCTTCCTGTTCGCCCCCAGCTGCGTCACGGTCACCACGGCGGGCGGTGAGGAGGCCGCCTCCCCCACCGTGGTCTCCGGGCGCCCCGGCCCCGGGGACGACCAGCAGGAGGCCGCCCCCAGCCCCGCCTGGGGCCGTTCGGATGCCATGGTCTGACACGTTCGGGGTGGTGGGGCTCGGCCGCATGGCCCGGGCCCTGCTGCTGCCGCTTCTCGACTCCGGCCTGCTTGAGCGCTCCGCCATCCGGGCGGTTGTGGCCAGCGAGGCTTCCGCCCGGCGGCTGAGTGACGACCTTGGAATTCAGGTCTCCACCGATCCCTCCCGGGCCTGGGCCGCGCCGGTGGTGCTGCTGGCGGTGAAGCCCCAGCAACTCCAGGCGGTGGCCCCCGCGGCGGCCGCAGCACCCCCCGCCGGCGAGCCGCTGCTGATTTCCGTGCTGGCGGGGGTGACCCTGGCGCGGCTGAAGGCCCTGTTCCCGGGAAGGGCCTGCGTGCGCGCCGTGCCCAACACCCCGGCCCTGGTGCGGGCCGGGCTCACGGGGCTGAGCTGGGGCGAGGGCGTTGGCGAGGCCCGGCGCGAGCAGGTGCGCGGCCTGTTCGCCCAGGTGGGGGAGGTGCTGGATCTGCCCGAGCCCCAGCTCGATCCCTTCCTGGCCCTCACCTCCTCCGGTCCCGCCTTCCTGGCCCTGGTGGCCGAATCGATGGCCGACGGGGCGGTGGCGGGGGGGCTGCCCCGACCGCTGGCCATGCACCTGGCCCACCGCACCATGGCGGGCACGGCGGCGCTGCTGCAGGGGCAGGAGCTCCACCCCGGCCAGCTCAAGGACATGGTGACCAGCCCCGCCGGCACCACGGCCGCCGGGCTGCGGCAGCTGGAGCGGGCCGGACTGCGCTCGGCCCTGATCGAGGCCGTGCTGGCCGCGGCGGAGCGCAGCCGCCAGCTGGCCTGAACCTCCTGAGGGTGGGGCTGCGAGCCCGCGGGCTCAGCTGCGGCCGGCCCCGAGGCGTGGTTCGGTGCCGGCCATCAGCCGCTGCAGGTTGCTGCGGTGCCTCCAGAGCACCAGCGCCGTGGTGAGCAGGGCGAGGCTCAGGTAGGCCGGCCGCAGGCCGTCGGCGCCGAAGGAGCCCAGCATCAGCAGGGGCAGCGAAAGGGCCGCGACGACGCTGGAGAGCGACACGATGCGGCTGAAGCTCAGCGTGGTGAGAAAGATGCCGAAACAGGCCAGTCCCACGGGCCAGGCAAGCCCCAGCAGCATCCCCAGGCCGGTGGCCACCGCCTTGCCCCCTTTCCAGCCCAGCCAGAGCGGCCAGATGTGGCCGGCCAGGGCCGCCAGGCCCGCCGCCACCACCCCCCAGTCGCTGGCGGCGCTGAAGCCGAGGGGCTGGAGCACCGCCTTGGCCAGCAGTACCGCGGCCGTCCCCTTGAGCACGTCGAGCAGGAACACCGCCAGGGCCGGACCCTTGCCCAGCACCCGCAGCACGTTGGTGGCGCCGGTGGAGCCGGAGCCCTCCTGGCGCAGGTCGACGCCGGCGAGCCAGCGTCCCGCCAGCCAGCCGAAGGGAATGGAGCCCAGCAGGTAGCCCGCCGGCAGCACGAGCAGGTCGGGGAGGAAAGCCATGGCAGGAGAGGGCAGAGGGGATCAGTAGAGATCGGCTTCGGCGTCGATCTCCCCGGGGCCGGCGGCGAAGGCCAGCCAGAGGGGAAACTGCAGGATCGGAATCTCGATCATCTGTTCGGCGGCGTCGATCACGATGAAGGGCAGTTCACCCCGTTCCTCGAGACGGTCGGCCCGCTCGATCAGGGCATCAGGGCGCTCGAACAGCACGATGCCGCTGGCGGGGCCGAAATCGTCGCGGCTCAGCCCAAGGCAGTCCTGCAGCCCCCGTCGCCATTCTCCGAGGCGCTCCGGCTGGCTGGCCAGAACCAGGGTCTGGAAGCGCTCGCCGTAGAGCTCCCCCAGGATCGCAATCGCCGCCGCTGCCGCCAGGGCATTGCGGCTGCGGCTGCCACCGCTGGGCTGGGCGCCCCGGCCGCCCTGGGAGAGGAACCAGTCCTCCAGCAGGGTCGCGGCGGAGCGCTCCAGGGTGCGGCGCAGTTTCCAGGGATCGGCGTAGAAGTCGGGCTGGCCGCCGAACTGCTCCAGCCGCTCCCGGACCAGGTCCGCATCGTCACGGAAGAGGCCCGCGGCGGCGGGGGCCGCGGCGGCCTCCGCCACCTCGCCGGCCCGGGCGCCGGGCGTCGCCTGGTCGAGGGGGGACGGCTGGACCACCAGCGGCTGGACCACCAGCTCCATCTGCTCGGCGGCGGCGGCCAGATCCTGCAGGGCCCCCACCAGGTAGTCCTGGAAGCCCTTGAGCCGCCGGGCGATCGCATCCGACTGGCCGGCGAAGCT
>CAZBMT010000266.1:0-4152 GCA_964492645.1 uncultured Cyanobium sp.
AGCAGGTCTTCCTCGGCATCCAGCCAGCTGTCCTTGAAGGTGCCCAGCTGGTTGAGCAGGTAGCCGTCGTCCTTCCTGGCCATCGCCTCGGCCTGCTCGGCCCAGGGCTTCACCGCGGCGAGGAAGGGGTAGTTGGAGGCCTGGGCTGCGATCTCCCGCAGGTCCTGGGCCTCCTCACGCATGGCCATCCGGAAGGCTTCGCAGGTGCTGCGGGCATCGGTGCCGATGCTCTGCACGTTGAACAGCTCCTGGTGGAAGCGCTTCAGCGCATTCACCGTGCTGGTGTCGAACTGCTCCTGCTTGCGCACGCTCACACCACCCAACCGGCGGCTGTTGGTGAGCGACTCGATCACCTCCACGTTGCTGAGCAGCTCCTTCTCCCGCAGCTCCAGCTTCCCGAGCCGGTACAGCCGGGCGATGAAGGTGAGGGTGGCCCAGTTGCTCCAGCCGTAGGGCCGCGCCTCGAACTTGCGTACCAGGTCTTCCGCGCTCAGGCGCTCGCCGAGCTTCTGCTGGCGTTCCACATCCACCAGCACCTCCTGCTCCGCCTCCGAGAGCTGGATCGCCGCTCCCTCCAGCAGGTCGTCCTGCTCCCGCACCACCTGGGCCACGGTGGCTTCGCTGAAGTTGCCGCGAATCATCTTCAGCTTGGGGAAAGCCGAGCGGATCAGCTCCTGGTAGGCCTTGCTGAAACGGGTTTTGGGGTCGCCTTCCCCCACCGAGAGGGTCTGGCCATTCACCACCAGCGGAGCGGTGCGCAGCAGCTCCTCGGCTTGGCGGGTGATCTCCTGGCGCCGGGCACTGTTCTGCTTGGCGCGCACCGCCAGGATCGCGTTCAGCGCTTCGTCTTCGCTGCCGCTGTTCTGGCGGATGTAGAGGTCGGTCTTGAGGTGGCTGCGGATCTGATCGAGCAGCCGGTCCTTCGCCGGCAGGATCGCCATCAGCTCGGTGCCGCCCATGTTGCGGCTGTGGAGGATCGACTCACTGCCGTAGTTGGGGTGCTCCGGCGTCACCAGGTTCACCACCACATCGCTCTCCTTGCCCTTGATCAGGCCGTCGTCGATCTTCTGGGCGAAGGGGTAGTCGTTGCCGTTGCCCTCAAAGCGGATCTTGTTGCTGCGCAGCACGTCGTCGAACACCACCCCGTGCAGGGTTTTCACAACCACTGAATCCGCCACCTCAACCCGCTTGATCTCCTGCTCCACATCCTTTTCCTTGTCGGTGAGGAACTCGTACACCTCACCGCTGCGCTGCAGGTAGCTCTGGCTCTCAAGGTTGATCAGGGCATCCTTCACCGCCTGCTCATGGGCGCGGATGTCGAAGTTGGGCTCCTGGATCAGCAGGATGGCGATGTTGCGCGCCGTGCTTTTGAACTGGGGCACCCACTTGAGCAGGAACAGGGCCTTGAGGATGCGCAGCTCCAGCTCGCCCACCTGGTTCTGGGCCGTCACCGTCGTCTGCTGCTTGTCGGCCCGGATCACATCGCGGATGCCGTCGTAGAGCTGATCGAAGCTGGCCAGCCGCCCCACCGGCAGTTCCTTGATCGCCTTGGCCACCTCCTGAAATACCGAGAGCATCGAGCGCTCTCCCACGGCCATGTTGCGGCCCTCGAAAATGCTGTGGGTCGCCAGGCTCTGGATCGCCTGCTGGAACAGGCTCAGCTGATAGGGGTGGAAGGGGTACAGCCCGCAGAAGCCCTGGCAGTCCAGCCAGCCTTTGAGCTGAATCGAGCCATCCCCGAAGCGGAACAGGGTGGTGAAGTTCTCCTTCTCCTGCTCGTAGATCCCGATCAGCTGTTCCGGCTCATCCGGGTTCTTGGCCAGCAGGCGCCGCTGGATCACCTCCTGCACATCGGCACTGGCCAGGGTGAGCTTCGTTTTGAAGCGGCCCTGGATCTTGCTCAGGTCGTCGGCCTGCTCGAACTTCACCTGGCCCAGGATCCCCTCCAGGTCGGCCTGGGAGGTGATGAACACCGTGGCCCGCCCATCGGTGGCGGTGGCCAGGCTCTCCACCACCGTCTGGAGGTTGAGCAGGCGGCTGCGCTCCTGGCCAATGAACTGGCCCGCCTCATCCACGAAGAAGTTGAGCCGGAAGCCCGGCGGCTGGCTATCGAGGTACTCCTTCACCCGGCCGGCGAAGCCCTCGATCGAGAGGCGGTAGCTGTCCTTGGCGTCGTTGATCACCTTGATGGCGTCGTCGTCGCTGCCGCCGAACTGCTCGGCATAGGCCCTTGCGAAGCTGCGCTTGGTCACCGTGGCCAGCGCATCGCGGTCGTTTTCCCAGCTGCGGCCGTTCACCCGCTGATAGGTCTGCTTGAACGCCTCGAACTGGCCGCGCTTGTTGAGGTCGTGCTCGAACTGGGCCACATAGCCCTGGTTGCCGTAGTAGCCCTGCAGCTCGTTGAGCACCTTCATGAACACTTCGAGGATCGGTGCCTCGTGGGTGCCGCCGATGCCATCGAACTTCTGATCGATGTTGAACAGCAGGCTGCGCGCCGGGATCGCTGCCGCCTTCTTCAGGTCGGCGCGGATGATCTCGTCCTCCACCTTCGGCAGCAGGATCTCCACCGGTCTGCTCTCGTGCTCGCCAGGCTGTTCTGAAGGGAGGCGCTTTTCGCTGTCGAGCATCAGCGAGAGCATCTTCAGCAGGTGCGACTTGCCCGAGCCGAAGAACCCCGAGATCCACACGCCATTGGCGGTGGGGTTGTGCAGGTAGGCATCGGTGAAGGCCCCCAGGCCCTTGCTCACCTCACGGGTGACCACGTACTCATCGAGTTCGACCTGCAGATGCCGCTCGTCGTCGGCCTTGATCACCCCGTCGATCGGGCGATCCACCGGCTTGGCGAAGAGCTCCTGGATGGTGTGGGCAGTCATGAGCTCTTGATGGCGAAGTAGGCGAGGTTGGTGGCGCGGTAGTGGGGGTTTTCGATCTTGCTGGCGGTCGTGGTGCCAAACAGGCGTAGGTAGGAGCCGCCGTCGGCGTCCTGCGAGTACTCGCCCGGGAAGAAGATCACCACCGGGTGGCGCACCATCGCCGGCTGCAGCGCTTCCAGGATCGTGTGGGTGCGAAGAAACGGGTAGATCCGGCCGGATCCGGTGATCAGGCTGATCTGGGTGTCATTCCCCAGCGCCTCCATCAGCTTCGGCACCAGCGCCGATGTGGGCTCGGCCACGTTCTGCAGGGTGTCGAACAGGTCGCTCTTGCTCCAGCTCGCTTCCTCCTGGAGCACCACATCCAGGTAGCCCTTGGCCTCCAGCAGCTGCAGCACCAGTTCGAACAGATCCACGTGCTTCACCCGCAGGCCCTGCTTGCGCAGGAACTGCTCAGCACCCCTCACCACCACCCGCAGCTGGTCTTCGTCGGCGGGGTTGTAGGTCTGAATGAAGATCGGCACCTCCTTGGCCACCCCCCGCATCTCCAGGAACTCCGGGCGGGTGAGCACCTGCTGCAGGCGTTTGTCGAGACCGGTGACGCTGCTGCTCATGCCGTTGTCCTTTGCGCACGGCGTACCCGCTTGGCTGCCGGTTGGACCGTCGGCGATGGATTGAGCAGAAAGCCACCCAGCAGAGCTGGGTCTTCCTGCTTCACCAGCCCATGGGCCTTCGGGGAGAGCAGGGGACGCTGCACCGTGCCGAGCGTTCCCCCCTTGCCGGCTTTCCCTGCCAACAGGCCTGCATCTCGGAGCATGTGCAGGAGCGTGGAGCGGATCTTCTGCTGGGAGGAAGGAGACAGAGCCGCCACCTCGGGGTGTGCACGTTCGCAGGCCTCGTAGAAACCCGCCATGTCGGAGCGACGCAGCACCGGATCGAGGCTGCTGAGCTTCCTTGCCAGGACGTCGCGCGTCAGGTCGAGCGCGATCGTGATCCGCTTGAGCACGGCGAGCCAGGCCATGGCGTTGCGCTCATCGCTGCTGCCCCGCGCCAGCAGCTCGAGTTGGGATGGGTTGAGCTGTTGCAACCGCTGCCGCAGTTCGGACTCCAGCCGTTTGGCCGTACTGGCCGAGCGGGCCTGGAGGGCATTGCGCTCCAGCACAGCCGCCTTGGTCTTGCGCCAGTCGCCCTGCTCCAGGTGGACCTGGGCGATCACGCTGGCCAGTTCGGGCCTCAGGCTGGCGGCGGTGAAGCTGAGGCAATAGCGGCTCGCCTGTTCGGC
>CAZBMT010000267.1:0-4134 GCA_964492645.1 uncultured Cyanobium sp.
CCATGGGTGGAGGTGTGGGAATCGCCGCAGGCCACGGTCATGCCGGGCTGGGTGAGCCCCAGCTCCGGGGCGATCACGTGGACGATCCCCTGGCGGCCGCTGCCGAGGCCATGCAGGGTGATGCCGTGCCGGGCGCAGTTGGCCTCCAGGGTGGCGAGCATCTCCTCGGCCAGGGGGTCGGCGAAGGGCCGGGCCTGGGAGGTGGTGGGAACGATGTGGTCGACCGTGGCGACCGTGCGCTCCGGGTGGCGCACCGACAGGCCCAGATCGTCGAGGGCGGCGAAGGCCTGGGGGCTGGTGACCTCGTGGATCAGGTGCAGCCCGATGAACAGCTGGGTGGCACCGCCCGGGAGATCGGCGACGCGGTGCAGCTCCCAGACCTTGTCGTAGAGGGTGCCGGCGCTCAAGAGGAAGGATCGAGACGGTCGGAAACCACCCTAGAAGGAGGGTGTTCCAGCGGTGCGGGACCGCGACGGAACAGGCCGTTGAGGTAATGGCGGGCCACGGCGCGGTCGTGGCTGCCGTGCTGGACCAGGAAACCGGCCAGGGCGGCCTGCATCAGCCGGTACTGGTCCCAGTGGGGGTGCACCCGGATGAACTCCCGCATCGCCTCGAACAGGTCCTCCGGCATCTGGTTCTCGATGCTCACGGTGCGGGGAGCGTGGTCGGGGATCTGGCTCATGCGGCGCGCCTCGTCGGTCCCTTCCATCAGGCCATGGGGCCGCCCCCGGCGTCAAAGCGCCCCCCGCCGCACCGGTCCCAAGGGACCGCCGCTGAGAATCCCGGCGCGGGGCGGCTTCCCGGCCAACGCCATGGGGTGGTCGCCGCGGCGGTGCCCGCGGAGGAGCGTGGTCAAGGGGGGAAGCCCTTTCCCGCAACCCGCCGGCAGGATCCCTCCGGCAGCTCGGCCCGGCCGTCGCCCGCTGTGGAAAACCTCCCCGATTTCGGGGGAAAAGGACCAGGCCGCGGGGAAAAGTCCATGCCTCAGGATTCGTGATCGATGGCGGCCGCGGCAGCAGATGTTCCGATCAGGCCGGCTCAGATCGCCCCGGTGTTCAGCCGTAACCGCAGCCGGTTCAGGCTTTCCCCCACGGTCAGCGTCTGGATCCAGCCGCGCTCGCGGCCGCTGCCGAAGCACACCGCCTCGCTGCGGCAGCCGTCGGGCCCGGCCACGGCGATGTGCACCAGCCCCACCGGCTTCTCGGCCGTGCCGCCACCGGGCCCGGCGATGCCCGTCACCGCCACGGCCCAGGTGGCCCCCGTGAGACGTCGCACCCCCACCGCCATCGCCTCGGCCACCGGGTCGCTCACCGCCCCATGGCGCTCGAGCACCGCCGCCGGCACCCCCAGCACCGCCTGCTTGACGGTATTGGCGTAGGCGATCACGCCGCCGAGAAACACCTCCGACGCCCCGGGCACCGCCACCAGGGCGGCCCCGAGCCCTCCGCCGGTGCACGATTCCGCCACCGCCAGGGTCTCGCCCCGGCGCTGCAGGGCCGCCAGCACCACCGAGGCCAGGCTGTCGCCGTCGGCGCCGAAGCAGCTGGATCCGGTGCGGCGGCGCAGCTCCTCCTCCACCGGGGCCAGCAGGGCGGCGGCGGCGGCCGGGTCGGCGGCCCGGGCCGTGACCCGCAGCTTCACCTCCCCGGCACCGGCATAGGGCGCCACGGTGGGGTTCTCCAGCGCCAGCAGGTCGTGCACCCGCTCGGCCAGATCGGACTCGGGCACCCCCCAGAAGCGCAGCATGCGACTGGCGAACACCCCGTTCGCCAGGCCCGCCTGCCGCAGCCAGGGGGCCGCGGTCGCCTCCCACATGGCACGCAGTTCGCTCGGCACCCCCGGGAAGGTGAGCACGCTGAACCCCGGCACGGGGGTCCAGATCATCCCGGGCGCCGTTCCGGTGGGGTTGGGCAGCACAGCGGCCCCGCGCGGCAGCAGGGCCTGCTTGCGGTTGGAGGGGGCCACGGTCCGGCCCCGGGCCTTGATCCGGGCCTGGATCGCCGCCCAGATCTCGCCGTGCTCCACCAGATCGGCGCCGAAGGCCGCCGCGATCGCCTCGGTGGTGAGGTCGTCGGGGGTGGGCCCCAGCCCGCCGGTGGTGATCAGCACCCGGCAGCGGCCCGCCGCCTGCCGCACCGCCTCGATCAGCCGCTCCCGGTTGTCACCCACCACCTGCTGGCGGTGGTGCACCACCCCGAGGGCCGCCAGCTGCTCGGCCAGCCAGCGGGCATTGCCGTTGACGATGTTGCCCAGCAGCAGCTCGGTGCCGATGCAGAGCACCTCCACCCCGGCATCGCCGGGGGGGCCGCTCACTTGGCCTCCTCCTGCATCTGGCGGCGGCAGACCACCAGCACGGCGATCAGCACCGCCGTGGCCAGGGCCAGCCAGAGGAAGCGCATCTCGGCATTGGCCAGCACCAGGGCGATGGACGCCAGCCACTGGGTGAAGGCGTAGATCAGCACCACGGTGCGGCGATGGCTGAAGCCGGCCCGCAGCAGGCGGTGATGCAGGTGGCGGCGATCCGGGTAGAAGGGCGAGCGGCCGGCCCGCAGGCGGCCCATGATCACCGCCGACATGTCTGCCAGGGGCAGGGACAGGATCATCAGCGGCAGCAGCAGGCTGACGCTGGTGAGCCGCTTGGCCGGCCCGACGATGCTGATCGCCGCCAGGGCGAAGCCAAGAAAATAGGAGCCCCCGTCGCCCATGAAGATGCGGGCCGGGTTGAAGTTGTGGCGCAGGAAGCCCAGGCAGCTGCCGGCCAGCGCCGCCGCCAGCAGGCCGGCGGCGGGCTGGCTGAGGCTGAAGCTCACCGAGAGCAGCCCCACGGCGGCGATGCCGCTCACCCCCGCCGCCAGACCATCGAGGCCATCGAGCCAGTTGATCGCGTTGGTGATCCCCACCAGCCAGACCACCGTGGCCAGCAGGCTCAGCCCCTCCGGCAGCGGCAGCCCGGCGGCGGAGGTGCCCAGGCCGAAGGGCAGGTCGATGCTGCCGATGCGAACCCCCTGGTTCCACACCGCCGCGGCCACGAGCACCTGGCCGCAGAGCCGGGGCAGGGGGGGCAGGGCGAACAGATCGTCCGCCAGGCCGATCACGAAGAAGCAGAGGGCCCCCGCCAGGGTGGTCCAGATCAGCTGGTCCTTGTCCGGCGGCAGGTCGGCGAAGCCGCCGAAGGCCCAGGTGCAGGCCAGCGAGAGGCTGAAACCGGCCACGATGCCCACCCCACCGAGCCGCACCATGGGGAGGGTGTGCTGCTTGCGGTCGTCGGGCGGATCCACCAGCCCCCAGCGCAGACCGAACCTCCGCACCACCGGCACGATCAGCGCCGTGAGCAGGGCCGCCGCGGTGGCCGTGAGCAGGGCCGCCGCGTTGGGGCTGTAGGCGAGGGTCACAACGGCGGGCCGGAAGAGTGCGGTCCTGAAGGCGACACGTTACGGGTGAACGGGGCCGTCAGGCGTGCTGGAGCTCACGTTGTCGTCCATAGAGGGGGAAGCGGCCGCAGAGGGAGGCCACCCGTTCGCGGCAGCGCAGTTCCACGGCGGCATCCTCCGGGTGCAGCAGCCGGTCGGCGATGACATCGGCCACCTCGCGGAAGGCCTCGGCATCGAAGCCGCGGGTGGTGAGGGCGGCGCTGCCCAGGCGCAGGCCGCTGGTGACGAACGGCGACTCCGGATCGAAGGGCACCGTGTTCTTGTTGGCGGTGATGTTGACGTCGCTCACCAGACGGTCGGCCAGCTTGCCGGTGAGGCCGATGGAGCGCAGATCGAGCAGCACCAGATGGTTGTCGGTGCCCCCGGAGACCACGGCGATGCCCCGCTCCTGGATCCGCCCGGCCAGGGCCTGGGCATTGCGCACCACCTGCTGGCTGTAGCTGCGGAAGCTGGGCTGCAGCGCTTCGCCGAAGGCCACGGCCTTGGCGGCGATCACGTGCTCCAGCGGCCCGCCCTGGGAACCGGGGAAGACGGCTTTGTCGAACTGGCGTCCGAAGGTCTCGTCGTTGCAGAGGATCAGCCCGCCCCGGGGGCCCCGCAGGGTCTTGTGGGTGGTGGTGGTGACCACGTGGCAGTGGGGCACCGGGCTGGGGTGCACCCCGGAGGCCACCAGGCCGGCGATGTGGGCCATGTCGGCCAGCAG
>CAZBMT010000268.1:0-4096 GCA_964492645.1 uncultured Cyanobium sp.
GCCCGAGGCCCATCGGCAGCGGGCCCTGGAGGTGCTGGCTCCGGCCGGGGGGGCATGGATTGGCCGGGTGATGGAAGCCGGCCCCGGTGACGGCCGCCGCCGGGGCCGGGTGCTGCTGCGCACCCCCTACGGCAGCGAGCGGGTGCTGGTGCCCCTCAGCGGCGAACTGCTGCCGCGGATCTGCTGACGCGGGACGTCACTCGATCGGCACCTGGGTGGGCGTGGCGCTGGGGGCGGGACCCTTGCGTGGCACCGTCACGGTGAGCTGCCCTTCCCTGGCGGTGGCCTTGAGGCCGGCGGTGTCGGCGTCCTCCGGCAGGGTGAAACTGCGGGAGAACTGGCCGTAGGACCGCTCCACGCGGTGCATGCGGGCGCTGTCCTCCTTCTTCTCCTGCTGCCGCTCCCCCTGCACGGTGAGCACCCCGTGGTCGATGGTCACCTTGAGGTCCTGCTTGCGGACCCCGGGGATGTCGGCCTGGATCTCGTAGGCAGCGTCGGTTTCGACGATGTCGACCCGGGGATTCCAGTCGGCCATCGTCATGGAGCCGTTGCTGCGGCCGGAAGGCCAGGGCCAGGGGAGGCTGCGGGTGTAGCGGTCGAAGAGCTCTTCGACGTCCTTGAGGGTTTCCGAGGCAATGATGGCCATGGTGCTGACTCCAGAAAGGGAAAGAGAAACGGGCAGGAGATGGGCTGGCTTCGGTCCGGAGCGTCTCTTGGAGAATCCTGATGGCGATTACCGGTGGCATCTCCTGAGGCAAACGCCGCCGGATCTTGTGCACTTTTACCCAACCTTGAAGGGGTTGATGCGGATGGCAGCGGATCTGCAGCCTTTCTGCTCTGAGGTGATCTATGCAACTAATCAGGCGGTCATAGCCATAGGCAATTCTGGTCTTCTTCCTGCCTTTCAAGTGTATGGAGGCTCTCCCGCCGGCTTCGGCTCCGTTCGCTGTCCCTGGAAAATCTTCACGGTCCTCGACGGGCCATTCGCCAGCGCTTATGCAGGGCGTCGGCGAGGATCACCAGCACCGGCGCCAGGGCCATCGGCCCCAGCCAGGCCAGCGGAAAGGGCGCCATGCCGAACAGTGCCGCCAGGGGCGGGAGCAGGACCAGGGCAGCGGCAAGCAGCGGTTCGCTGATCAGCCCCAGCCCCAACCACCGATTCGGCAGGCCCAGCGTCTCCCAGGCTGGCCGCTGTTCGCTGCGGCAGGCCACCAGGGCGCCCATCTGGCCAGCCACGATCAGGGAGAAGGTGACGGTCGTGGCCTGGCGCTGAATCGCCTCCACGCCGGGCCCGGCCGTGCCCTGCAGCAACTGGGGGGTCAGCAGGCGCAGCTCGCTCCAGCCGACGCCGTTCGCCCGCCAGGCCAGCAGGTAGCCCGCCATCGCCACCAGGGCCTCCACCAGCCCCAGCACCAGATAGGCGCGCACCATCACGGCGCGGTTGAGCAGCGCCTGTCCCCTCGGGCGGGGGGGCAGGCGCATCACCCCCGGCTCGGGGGGTTCGGCCCCCAGTCCCAGGGCGGGCAGCAGGTCGGTGCCGAGGTCGACGGCAAGGATCTGCAGGACCGTGAGGGCGGCGGGGATCCCGGTGATCACCATCGCCAGGAAGGGCAGCACCTCCGCCACGTTCGAGGCCAGTACGTAGGTGATGAAGCGGCCGATGTTGGCCACCACCGAGCGTCCGTAGCGGACCGCCTGCACGATCGTCGCGAAGTTGTCGTCGAGCAGCACGATGTCGGCGGCCTCGCGGGCCACGTCGGTGCCGCTGATCCCCATCGCCACCCCGACGTCCGCGGCCCGCAGGGCGGGAGCATCGTTGACCCCATCGCCGGTGACGGCCACCACCTCCCCGAGGGCGCGGTAGGCCTGCACCAGACGCAGCTTCTGCTCCGGAGCGACGCGGGCGAAGACCAGCCTGTTGCGGAACTTGAGCAACTGGCGCAGGTGCACGTCGCTGATCTGGGCCAGGGTGGGCCCCTCGATCACCCGTACCGGGTCGGCGCTGGCCTGCTGTCGCGCCGTCGAGCCTCCCTTGAACCGCGGCGGGTCGAGCAGGCCGATCTGCTGGGCGATCGCCTGGGCTGTGAGGCCATAGTCGCCGGTGACCATGGTCACCTTGATGCCCGCGTCGCGGCACTGGCGAATCGCATCGGGCACCTCCGGTCGCGGGGGGTCGTAGAGCCCGATCAGCCCGAGGAACAGCAGGGCGCTCTCCATGGTCTCCGCCGGAGCGTCACCGCCGCCAGCATCGCCGCGGCGGAGCGCCACGGCGATGACGCGGTAGCCCCTCGAGGCGAGATCGTCGTTGGCGTCCTGCATCCGCTGACGCAGGGCGGCATCCAGCGGAGCCTCCGCTTCGGCGGACAGCCAGCCGGTGCAGCGTTCCAGCACGTCCAGGGGCGCCCCCTTGGTGATCAGCAGGGTGCCCCCGGTAGCGATCAGCAAACCGTCGGTCCGGTCGCTCCAGTCCACCAGCACGGTCATGCGGCGGCGATGGGAATCGAAGGGGATCTCGCGGCGCCGCGGATGCCGGCCCTGCTCCTCCTGGGGAACCAGGCCGGCGGCGGCAGCGGCCATCAGCAGAGCCGTTTCGGTGGGATCACCCAGCGCGCGCCAGGGCTCGGCGCCGCCGCCGGCCCCAGCGGCCCCTGGCTCCAGGTGGGCGTTGGAGCAGAGGGCGGCGCAACGCAGCAGCAGCAGCTGCAGGGCCTCGCCGGCCTCAGGGAGCCAGGTGCTCTCCACCGCCATCCGGTTGCCGGTGAGCGTGCCGGTCTTGTCTGAGCAGATCACGCTCACCGATCCGAGGGACTCCACGGCCGAGAGACGGCGGACCAGTGCCTTGCGCCGGGCCATGCGCTGCACGGCCATGGCCAGGGAGAGGGTCACGGTGGGCAGCAGCCCTTCCGGGACGTTGGCCACGATGATGCCCGTGGCGAACACCAGGCTCTCCAGCGGGCCCATCCCGACCAGCAGGAGACTGAGGCCGAAGGTCACCACCCCCATGGTCACGGCGATGGTGCAGATCGTGTGCACGATCCGGCCCACCTGCACCTCCAGAGTGCTGGATGCCCGGGCGGTGCCGGCCGCCAGCCGGGCCACCTGCCCGAATTCGGTCTCGGCGCCCGTGGCGTAGACGAAGGCCTCCCCCCGTCCGGAGGCCACCATGCTGCCGGCCATCACCAGGTTGGTTCGCTCGCTCGTGCTGACCTTCGCCTGCAACTGGGCACCCTCGAGGGCAGCACACTGGCGGGCCACCGGCAGGGATTCGCCGGTGAGCACCGAGAGATCCAGATAGAGCCCAAGGGCCACGCTCACCCGGCAATCGGCCGGAACCCTGTCCCCCTCCTCCAGCCGGAGACGATCCCCGGCCACCAATTGCTCCGCCGGCAGAAAGCGAAGCTGACCATCGCGCCACACCTGCACCTGGCTGGGCAGGGAACGGCTGAGGGCGGCCAGGGTGCGCTCGGCCTGGAACTCCTGCCAGAAGGAGAAGACGCCGTTGATCAGGACCACTGCCCAGATGGCCCAGCCCAGCTGGGGGGTGCCGGCGGCGAAGGCCAGGCCTCCGGCGATCCACAGAAGCAGCGCCATGAAGTGGACCATCTGATCCAGGAAGCGCAGGGCCAGCGGTCGGCGCCTGAGGGGCGGCAGACGGTTGGCGCCGAAGCGCGCCAGCCGTCGTTCGGCCTCGTCGCTGCTGAGGCCCTCCGGTGTGGTCTGCAACGCCTGGTGGACACCCTCCAGCGGCAGCGACCAGATCGGCTCGGAGGCGGCGAGCAGCACGGTTCGGCAGCGGAGGCCAGGTTCAGCATGGCCACCATGGGATCGCGAGACGCACCGTCGCTAGCGTCCTGAAGATGTTGTTGATGCCGCCGTCCATGCTCGCGATGGCGCTGCGTCGCTGTCTGGCTTTGGCGGCCCTGCTGCTTGGGGCGGTTCCAGCGGCGGCGGCCGAGGTGGGCACCCTCTGGCGGCTGCGGGACGGTGCCGGCACCGTGTTCATCGCCGGCTCCCTGCACCAGCTGCGCCGCGACCGGGCCGGGCTCCCCCCGTCCTATGGCCTGGCCTACGGGGAGGCGGAGCGGCTGGCCATGGA
>CAZBMT010000269.1:0-4086 GCA_964492645.1 uncultured Cyanobium sp.
ACGCATCCCCAGTGGCAGACGTCGTCGCATGACGACATTTCAGCCCAGCAGGGCCTCGTCGCCGCTGAAGTCGGGCGTGGTGGGCATCCGCAGGGCGTAGTCGTTGGCGTAGCTGTCGGCCAGGGTGGCCTCCAGATCGAAGGCGGGCTCCCAGGCCAGCTCCCGTCGCACCCGGTGGGTGTCGGTGAGGAAGTGGGCCAGGCGCAGGGGGAAGGCCTTGCGGGCCTTCCTGTCGAGGCCGGCGGGATCGAAGCTGCGGATCTCCACCGTTTCCGGGTCGATGCCGCAGGCGCGGGCGGCGGCGGCCACCAGGCCCCGGAAGCTGATGCCCTGGGAGCCGGTGCAGTTGTAGAGGCGGTTGGTGGCGGCCTCCACCTCGATGCAGCGGGCCATGGCGGCGGCCAGGTCGGCCACGTGGCCCAGCTGGGTGATGGTGCTGCCGTCACCGGGCAGGGGCACCGGCCGGCCGTGGACGATGCGATCGAAGAACCAGCTCTCCACCGGGTTGTAGTTCCCCGGCCCGACGATGTAGGTGGGGCGGAAGCTGGTGAAGGGGATGCCCTCCCGGCGCAGCCAGGCTTCCGTGTCCAGCTTGCCGGCGTGGCGGCTCTGGGGATCGGTGGGCGACTCCTCGTCGAGGGGCCAGAGTTCGCTGTCGGCGTAGACGCCGGCCGAACTGACGTACACCAGCCGGTGGGAGGGGGGGCCGGTGCGCTCGATCACCAGGCGGGTGTCCTCCAGGGTGCGGCCGGAGCTGTCGACGATCACATCGAAGGGGCGGTCCTGGAGGGCCGCCAGGCCCTCGGCGCTGCTGCGGTCGCCCTGCAGATGCTCCACCCCCGCCGGCACGGGCTGGCGCCCGCGGGTGAACAGCGTGAGCTCATGGCCCGCCTCCAGGAGGCGGCTGACCAGGGGCCGACCCACGAAGCGGGTGCCGCCCATCACCAGGATCCTCATCGCCATGCCGCGTCGGTGAGCGCCATTCAAGCGGCCGGCCGGGATCAGGGGCCGCAGGGCAGGGGGTGGCCCAGGCGCTCGAAGGGCAGGGGCAGCAGTTCCAGCACCACCGTCCCCGGCGGACCCGTGCTGCTGCCCTCGGTCACCGGCAGCGCCACGGGCCGGTAGGTGCGGCCATCGAAGCGCAGTTCCTTGAGGCCGTCGGGGGCGCCATGGAGGCTGGCGGGCAGGGTGAAATCCAGCCAGCCGCGGTGGCGGTTGCTGATCACCGTCAGGGGCGATTGGAACAGGCCGTTCTCCGCCACCAGCTCCAGGCTGCCCTCGTTGTCCCGGAAGACCAGCAGGCTGCAGCCGCCGCTGGCGCAGGCGAAGGAGCCCACCACCACCGCCACGGTCTCCAGGCGGCCGTCGCCGTCCAGATCGATCCGGTTGTGCAGGTAGCGCAGGGGGCCAACGTCGGCGCAGGCGGGGCGCTGGGCCGTGGCGCGGGCCTGCTCCCACTCGGTCTGGTCGGGGTCGCCGGCCGCCGCCGGGGGCGACGCCACCGGGCCGGCGAACAGGCGGGCCCGCAGGGCCGCCTCCAGCCGGGGATCGGGGCGGTTGATCGGTGGGATCACCGAACCCGGCGGCGCCAGGGGGGGCGGCCTGTCGCGGGGATCGGGGCCGTCGGGCCCCAGCAGGGAGCGCGGCGGTGGGGCCGGCGGCGCCAGCGGAGGGGGTGCCAGGGGCTGGGCCGGGGCCGGGCCTGCGCCGGCGATGGGCAGCCACAGGGCGAAGATCCGCAGCAGGGTGGCTACGCGCCGCCGGCGGCTCAGCCTCATGGAGCCCGTCCTTTCAGACCGCATCGGCCTCCCCGAGGGCTTCCAGGTGCCGATCGATGCGATCGGCCAACGCCAGGCAGCGGTCCATCTCCTCCAAGAGCAGTTCCCGGCGCCGGGCCTCCACCGCATAGGAGCGGTGATGGAGATCGCGGCCCTGATAGCGGAGCGCGTCCCTGAGGCGGCGCCAGTCGTCCGGGTCGAGGTGGAGAGGGCCGAAGTCGGGGGCGGCGAGGTCGGGAGTGGAGGGGGCCATCATGTCCGCATCATCCGGGCGGCGTCATGGCACAGGATGGAGCCGACTGCGGCATTGTCCTCCCTTTCCATGCAAGTCATCCCCGCCATCGATCTGCTCGACGGCCATTGCGTGCGACTGCATCAGGGTGACTACGGCCGCGTCACCCGCTTCAGCGACGATCCGTTGGCCCAGGCCCGCGAGTGGCAGCGGCAGGGGGCCACACGTCTGCACCTGGTCGATCTCGACGGGGCCAGGAGCGGCGAACCCTGCAACGACGGCGCCGTGCAGGCCATCGCCGCGGCCCTGGAGATCCCGGTGCAGCTGGGGGGTGGGGTGCGAACGGCGGAGCGGGCCGAACAGCTGCTGGGCTGGGGGGTGGACCGCGTGATCCTGGGCACGGTCGCCGTCGAGAACCCGGAACTGGTGCGCGACCTGGCGGCCCGCCACCCGGGCCGGATCGTGGTGGGGATCGATGCCAAGGAGGGCCGGGTGGCCACCCGCGGCTGGATCGAGCAGAGCAGTGTGGAGGCCACGGCCCTGGCCGCCAGCCTGGAGGGCACCGGCGTGGCGGCGATCATCAGCACCGACATCGCCACCGACGGCACCCTGGAGGGACCCAACCTGGTGGCCCTGCGGGCCATGGCCCAGGCCACCTCCTTGCCGGTGATCGCGTCAGGCGGTGTGGGCAGCCTCACCGACCTGCTCAGCCTGCTGAGTCTCGAGCCCCTCGGCGTTGACGGGGTGATCGTGGGGCGGGCGCTGTACGACGGACGAGTGGAGCTGGCTGAAGCCCTGCAGGCCCTCGGTGACGGCCGTCTTCAGGATCCGCTGCGGTTGCCGATCGCCTGACATCGGCCGACCGCCGCCGTAGGGTCCATACCGGTGACCGGTTGACTGCTCTATAACAGCTTCAAGGTGTTTTGCGGCAACGTTTGCCTTCCCCCACAACCATCGCATCCTCCGCGGCCTCCGGCCGCCGTGGTGAGGGCGTTGGGCGCCGCGGTGTGGCCACGCCACCGTCCCACGTGGAGGAGGTCTACCAGCGCTGCCGGGAGCTGGGCATGCGGCTGAGTCGCCAGCGGCGCATGGTGCTGGATCTTCTCTGGGACGAGAAGAGCCATCTCTCCGCCCGCGACATCTTCGAGAAGCTCAACCAGCAGGGCCGCCACATCGGCCACACGTCCGTCTATCAGAATCTCGAAGCGCTGCAATCCGCCGGCGTGATCGAATGCATCGAGCGGGCCAGTGGCCGTCTCTACGGCTATCGGGCCGACCCCCACAGCCACCTCACCTGCACCCAGTCCGGCGACATTCACGACCTCGACGTTCACCTTCCCGACCATCTTCTCCAGCAGATCGAGGAGCAGACGGGCTTTGCGATCGAGTCGTACACCCTGCACCTCTCGGGCCACCCCCGTCACGCCTGAAGCGGCGGCACTGGAGAAAGACCACCGCCTTGGTTAAGGTCGGGCCAACCTTTCTGTCGCAACGTGGGACGACGACCGGCACGGCCCCTTCCCCAGCTGCTGCTGCTCGCCGACCCCCTGGAGCGGGCCGGCCTCACCAGCTGGCTCGAGGCTGCTGACGCCAGCGCCGATCCCGACGGCTGGGGGGGCTGCCGGGTGGTGGACAGTGGGGAACTCAAGGGGGCCCCCCAGCTCGTCCTCTGGTGCCTCGGCAGCCTGCCCGAACCCCAGGCCCTCGACGCCGAGAGCCGTCGGCTGCTTGAACGCTGGTATCCTGCGCCGCTGCTGCTGGTGCTGCCCGCCAACCACCCCTACGGCAGCGATGTCCTGCTGCAACTGCCGGCCCAGGGGCTGATCGAGCAGGCCGATGCCGAAAGTCTGCGCCAGGCGGTCAGCACGCTGCTGGACGGCGGCCGGGTTCTGGCCATCGCCGCGACGCGACCGTGCGACGCCCCCGGGCCCTCCGTGCCGATGGGCCTGGGTCAGTGGCTGCTGCTGAGCGGCCTGCAGCAGATCGACGCCGAACTCCGCCTCTGCCTGCGCCTCCTGGACCCGCCGCCGGTCGACCTGCTGCCGTTGCTGCTGCTGCAGGGCCGGGTGCGGGAGC
>CAZBMT010000270.1:0-4070 GCA_964492645.1 uncultured Cyanobium sp.
GGGCAGCAGCGGCTCCGCCACCACGGCCCATCTGCATTTCGAGTGGCGCCAGCGGCGCCAGGGCCGGCTGGTGGCGGTGGACCCCTCGCCGCTGCTGCAGCCGATCGGCACGGGTCCCTCCGTGGCGGGCCGGGGGCCCCTGCCGCCCCTGCCCTGAGCAGCCGGGGCCGCGCCTTTCAGGGGCGATCCGGATCCAGCGGCAGGCCCTTCAGGGCCAGGGCCAGGCGCCTCGCCCCCAGAAGCAGGGGATAGACACGGCGGCTGCGGGACGGTCCCTCGAACAGCGAAACCAGCAACTGCAGCAGGGGATCGCTGGGCCGCATCAGGGTGCACAGCTGCCGCACCGCCTCCGCCCCGTGCCAGGCCCTCTCCCCCTGGAGCAGAACCGCCCCCTGCGCCAGCGGCAGGCCCCGTTCGCGCAGGGCACGGCGCAGGGCTGCGTCGGCCCGCCCGTCGACGATCTGCAGCTGGGGGATGCCGCCGCGCAGTTCGCTGCTCAGGGCGAAGTGACGGCAGAACGGACAGCCCCCGTCGTAGACGAGTTGCAAGGGCGATGGCGGAGCCGGCCGAAGGGCGGGCTTGGCCGGATCGGGCGCTGGGGACCGGTCGGCGCCCATGGCGGCAGGCATGATCAGGGTGGGTGGGCCGAGGCATGGCAGGCCCGGCCTGAGAAGCGATTGTGGCGCTGACGGCAGGGGAGCGGCGAGGGGCGCCGAAGGATCGATTTCACCAAGTCCTGACTGGTGGCTGGATTCTGTGATTCTCGGCACCGTTCGATTCCTCAGAACGGTTAGATCCTCTGACAATGGATGAATGGACAGATGCTTACACCAACAACCCGTCTGAAGCTGCAGGAGATCATCGGCAGGATTGCCGATTCCCGCCCTGTCAGTCTCCATGAACGTATCTTTGTTCAGAAGTTCGCTGATCGCGATGCCAGTGTCTGGAGCTGGCTGCGGCGGGCCCAGCGCACCCAGCGGCGGGGTGAGCCCGAATCCGAACTCGACCGCTTCGCCGGTGCGCTTGATCTGGGCGACCCCTGGCAGACCGGCGGATTCGATTCCGGCCGGGACGATCTGGGCGACTGGTTCAGCGGGGCACCGAACTGGCTCAGGCGCAGTTGAGCCACCCACAAGCGGTAGAAACACCCATTGCCGAACCTTCGTCGCATCGGCAACCGACAGGGCTCGGGGACCTTGGGTAGAACCCATGGTCAGGTCGCAGTCCGGTCGGAGGGTGCCATGGACGCTTTACTCTGTAGCTACCGCAACTGTTCGGAGCGCATGCGGATCATCCGTTGCTGCGGACCCGAGGATTTCTTTCTCGAGCGGGTTGTCTTTCCCTTCGAGGTGCTCACCTTCCATTGCCCGCCCGCCACGGATGTGGAGATCTGGGCGCGGGATTCGGTGGGCGTCGTCCTCAGCGAACGGCTCCCCGCCGATGCCCTCACCATGCAGCAGAGTGAGGTGTCGCCCCGCCCCGAATGGCTGCCCCAGGTTCCGAGCCGAGCGGTGGGGGTGAAGGGCAACGCCAGCTCGGTCTGTCTTCAGCCCCACTGACGACGGAGCCATCGCCGAGAGCCCCCCAGCCTTCGGCCCAGACCACCGGAATCATCTGCAGCGCCAGTTACCGCGATCACCTCACCGGCCCCTGGCATCCGGAATGTCCAGCAAGGGTCGATGCTGTGATCCAGGGCCTGGAGCGGGCCGGCCTGTTGGGCCGCTGCACGATCCTTCCACCCCGCCCGGCCACGGACACGGAGTTGCTGCGCTGCCACACGCCGGGGTATCTGCAGCGGATCCAGGAGGACATCGCGGCGGGTCGGGGTCAGCTCTCCACCGGTGACACCGCCATCAGCCCCTACTCGGAGCGCACGGCGCGGCTGGCGGCGGGGGGTGTGCTGGCGGCGGTGGAGGCCGTCATGGAGCAGCGGGTGCGCCGGGCCTTTGCGGTCGTCAGGCCCCCTGGGCACCACGCCAGCGCGGCGCGGGGCATGGGCTTCTGCATCTACAACAACATCGCGGTCGCCGCCCGCCAGCTGCAGGCGGTGCACGGTCTCGAGAGGATCCTGGTCGTCGACTGGGACGTGCACCACGGCAACGGCACCCAGGACATCTTCTGGAGCGACCCCTCGGTGCTTTTCTTCAGCAGCCACCAGGCGCCGCTCTATCCGGGGTCCGGCAGCCGCGGTGAGCGAGGGGAGGGGGCCGGAGCCGGCACCACCCGCAACTGCCCCCTGCCGGCCGGTACCTCGGGGCCCGAGCTGGTGGCGGCCTGGCGGGAGGAGCTGCTGCCGCTGGCCGAGGACTTCGCCCCGGACTTCGTGCTGATTTCGGCGGGATTCGATTCCAGGGCCGGGGACCCACTGGGGGATTTCCGGCTGCAGGACGGAGATTTCGCGGCCCTCACCCAGCTGCTGCTCACCATCGCCGCCGACCATGCCCAGGGTCGTCTGGTGTCGGCCCTGGAGGGCGGCTACGACCTGGAGGGCCTGGCATCGGCCAGTGCCGCTCATGTCGCCTGCCTCCTGGGGGACGCCGGGCCACGCTGACCACGCCACCAGAGCCAGGCCTCGCGGTTGATCAGCAGGCCGATCAGCACCAGGGCGACCATCAACACGATCTGGTCGCCCCGGGCGTCGGGCACCAGGATGTCGGCGGCCAGGTGGGGGATGTTGCTGAGGGTGTAGATGATGCTCAGCCAGAGATGGGCCCAGCGCCAGTGGCGCCAGCGACCGGGGTGCCCCGGATCACTGGCGGCGTAGGCGATCATCACGACAGCCGCCAGGGGCACCAGGAAGTAGGCGAGCATGGCGCCGAACAGCAGCGGCAGCTGGGCGGTTTCCACATGGCCGTGGATCTCCGGGGAGATGCCGTGGAAGAGGGGCATCAGGCCCAGGTCCACGTGGAAGAGCATCGCCAGCAGCCAGGCGATCCAGAGGCTGCGCAGACGCAGAGCGTGGTCGACGACGGGGGCCATGGGGACGCTCCAGGGCCCCCTCAGTCTGGAACGTCCCGCCGGCGGCGCGTGCGCCAGGGCTCGGTTCGTGATGGGACGGTTTGTTGCCAGGGTCTTTACATTGGGCACACGGACCATGGCTCCTTTCCCCCAGGCTGCTTCCGATGACGTCCCCGACCACCTCCCTGTCCAGCACCCCTGTGGCCACCGGACCGGCCGGGAGGGCCATGGCCCAGCCCATGGAGGCTGGGCTGCTGGAGGGTCTGCAGGACCACCTGGGCCTGGAGCGCAGGGCCGGCGCCGCCTATTGGGCCATGGCCCTCTGGTTCGCCGAGCGGGAACTGCGCGGCTTCGCCGCCCACTTCATGGCCGAGTCCCGTGGCGAGCAGGACCATGCCGGACAGCTGGCCGACTACCTGATCGCCCGCGGCCAGACCGTGGACCTCGGGGAACTGCCGGCCCCCGGCCAGGAGTGGAGCGATCCCGAAGCGGTGCTGGCGGACGCCTTCCGCCTCGAGGCGGATGTCACCGCATCCCTCCAGCTCCTCTATTCCATGGCGGATCGCGCCGGTGACGTGCGCACCACCGTCTTCCTCGACCCGATGATCCAGGGCCAGATCGCCGCCGAGAACGGGGCGGCCCACCTCCTGGGCCGGGTGCGCTTCGGGGGCAAGGAAGCGGCCTCCATGCTTCTCATCGATGGGGAACTGACGGTGGCCCAGGCGTAGGCCGATGACCGGGTCTGAGCGAATGGCGCTGGCAGTGGTTCTCGCGCCGATCAGGCCGCCAGGGGCCGGCTGGCCATCTCGAGCAGGAAGGCGGCGCCGAGGGGATCGCGCAGCGGCAGCCTGGTCAGTTCACGGGCCTGGCGCAGCAATTCCAGACGGCGCTGCTCCAGCCGATGGGTTTCACGGCCGAGCCTCAGCTGAAGCCCTTCGTCGCGGCAGCTGGAACTCTGCCCCTTCAGCCGCTGCCAGCTCTGGCGCACCGCGGCCATGTCGCGGCAGAGGCTGCCGATGAGGCTGTCGCCGGTGTGGATCGCAGCGTCCATCGCCGTTCAGGCCGCCAGGGGAGCGCCATCGACCAGTTCCGGCGCCAGGCGCAGGCTGGTC
>CAZBMT010000271.1:0-4068 GCA_964492645.1 uncultured Cyanobium sp.
GTGAACTCGGCCACCAGCACGGCGCCACGGTCGGCGGCCAGCTGCTGGATCCGCAGCCGTTGGGCATCGAGGCCCAGGCCGCTCTGCCCCTGCCGGTCGGTGCTGACCCGGTAGTAGGCCACCAGCTGGAGTTGGGTGTTACGGGCCGGCGGTGGCGCCGTTACGGATCCGATGCCTCCCTCGCCTGTTACGGATCGGGGCGGGGCAGGGCCGCCAGGGGCCCCGCAGATGGTGGCAGTCATGCCAGGGCCTCAAGCAGTTGCTGACGGCGGCCAGAGCGGGCCAGGGCACGGTGGCCAGCAGCTCGGGCCAGCACCCGCAGCTCGCGCACCGGCAGGCCCTCCAGCTGGGGCGTGGGCGCCTCTGGGGCAGGGGCAGGCTCAGGAGGGAGCAGCAGGGCGACGGGTGGCGCTGGGGCCAGCCGCAGGGGCACAGGGGCGGGGCTGGGTGGTGTCGGCCTCCAGCCGGCCATGGTCAGCAGCAGGGCCAAGCCGTGGGCCACCAGGGGCCGGAGCAGCAGGGTCAGGGCCTCGACGGTGGCGGCCGCGGCGACCAGGGCCAGCAGAAGGGCCCG
This sequence comes from uncultured Cyanobium sp., assembly GCA_964492645.1. Taxonomy (GTDB): domain Bacteria; phylum Cyanobacteriota; class Cyanobacteriia; order PCC-6307; family Cyanobiaceae; genus Cyanobium. The sequence continues at coordinate 575 of CAZBMT010000271.1, forward strand.
GTCGGTGGTGTCGTTGGTGTTCATCAGTGGTTGCGCCCGGCCGGGAATGGAGAGCGTCCGGCGGGCAATCCCGACCCCCGGGCCTCGAACCCGGGTGAGCCCGCCTTTACGGGTCTGGTCGGTGGTGGTGGTGACAGGTGGCAGAGCCACCTAGAGGGCCCAGGGCGGGCCCAGTAGGTGGGTCAGAAGCCGGGGTCCGTGTAGTCGGTGTGCCGTGCGACGTAGACGTTGAGCTCCCCTGCTGCGAGGTCGGAGAGGACCTTCTCTCGGTTGCCTGCGACCCTCAGCAGCCGTTGGCCGCAGTAGGCGCGGGCGTCGGTAAGCGTGGCCTTGGTGGCGAGCGTGGCGGGGGCCCCTTTGTCGTTGGTCCTGATGCGGATGGCGTATCCCATGGGTCCGTGGGGTGTGGTTGTCATTGATGGGAGGGAGCCGGCCAGCTGGGCCAGCCGGCATCCCTCAGCGGGTCAGAGCAGGCCCCAGCCGGTTGAGCGGCGCCCCTCGACCCGATCGGCCACCAGGCGCACCCGGTAGCGGCCCAGGTCGATGCCCCAGGTGGTGGTGGGGCCGTCGAGGTCGGACCAGAGGCCGCGGCCCAGGGAGGCGGTGGCGTGGTCGAGGTGGAGGGCCAGCTGGTGGCCGAGCAGCACCGGCAGGGCGAATCCGGTGGAGGTGATGGTGTAGTTCATGGACGTGGATGCGATGGAACAGGCAGCAGCCCCAGTCGGGCGGTGGTGCTGTTTGCAGTGCTGGTGGCGATGCGTCCGGCGTTCGCTGCGGCCGGGTGCTGTTGCCTGACCGCACCATAACGCCGGGTGCCGTGACGAGCGGGGAATGTTGTCATAACCCGTAACAATCGCCTCCCTTGCTGGTGATTCAGGGGCCGCGATGTTGCCCCTGTGCCGATGCTGCAGCGGTGGCAACATGGGCGCCGACCGCCCCCGGCATGGGGGGATTGCGCCTCTCGCGCTGCAGGGGAAGGCGCTCAGAAATGCGACCCCAAAATCAACCAGACTAGACTTCTGCATAAACATTGCCATGACAGGCAGGCTATGCCAGAGATATCCATGATCGACCATCACAGCAACCACCGTGCGCAACCAAAACTCCGGTCGACTCCAAAAGCGTTATTTCTTTGCCGTCCTTACAGCCCTGTCCCTGGTCACAGTGGGCTTGGAATCGACCCTCGCCCTGCTCTTTCTTCTCATCCTCGCTGCATATGCCACCTGGCTTTTCTGGGACAGAAATGAACAAGCGCAACGCTGGGCCTTTGCCGGCCTTACAGCCCTGTCCCTCATCACACTTGGCTATCAACACACTGTCACCATACTCTTTCTTCTACTCATTCTCGGATCAACCGCAGTGATCTTCGTGGCACTCTGTGGCGCTGCGTATGTCTTCGTATTTGAACCCTTGTGGTCGTTCCTAGTGAAACCCAATGACACAAGCCTTTAGCCCAAGGACAGCAGCATCCAAGCGTGCTGATGTCGCTGTCATCCGTGCGGGCTATGCCCGCATCTCGATTGAGGTGGAGCTTCATGGTGTTGGTGTGCGTCGGGTGAACTCCTTTGCCCCAGTTTGATGAGATCCCCAGAGGCCCGCACCCCAACCACGCGCCCCTACAGGGTCCTCCTGAGGCGCCCCCAGGGGATTCAGGCGACCCAGGGGTTCAAGGCAGTCCTGAGGCTGCTGAGGGGGCTCTGGTGGAGCTGTGGGTCTTCCGCCCTTAGTCCGCCAGCGGGTTGCCCTTGCCGCTGTTCGCCAGGCCCCGGAACTTCTGCACAGCGCCCATGGTGAACTCGGCCCCATCGAGGAGGCTGGTGCCGATCCTGAGGGCGCCCGCTGCGCCGCTGGGTCCTGCTCCGGTGGACGTGGGTGGGGCCGGCATCAGGAGGGAGGGGAGCGGCACGTAGGGGGCCATGGGCTCCAGGTAGGGCTGGGCCTCATAGAAGGCCTGTGAGTTGTACTGGCTGAGGTACTGGGCCACGGCGCCGGCTTGGTCCCTGCGGTACTGCCGCGTCCTCAGCCCCTCGTTGATGGCGGTGATCGTCCTGTAGTCGCCTTCCTGGCGCACGTAGTCGTTGATCAGCCGGTCGATGCTGGCCCCGGCCTGGGGGTTCGCCCGGATCGAGGCGCGGTTCTTGAGGGCCGCCACGGTGTACTGCTGCAGGGCTACGGAATCGGCCATGGCCTGTTCAGCCAGCCGCTGCTGGATCGCCTCGCTGGTCAGGACGAACTGGGCACCAGCTGAGCCGCGGGTTTCCCGAACGGTGTCCGCTTGGTTGATGGCCTTCACAAGATCAACATTCCGCTGGGAGCGGGTGTAGGCCAGATCCTGGTTGTGCTGGACCGTGTCCCTCCAGTAAGTCTGCTGCTGGTTCGCATCGGCCAGTTGCTGGTCAAACGCGGACTTCCAGGCGGTGTAAGTGCTGTTGGCCTTCTGTTCCCCCAGATCGTTGAGGTACTTCTGCTTCTCGGCGTTGTTGCCTGCGATGGCGCCAAAGATGTTCAGACCAGTCCTTGCGGCACCGATTCCAAGGCCGAGCGTGACGGGATCCATCGGGGCCACAAGTAGAAGAAATCTCCCCCGATTCTAGGTGGAGTCGTTGAATCAATCCCCCCAGCCGGGAAGGCTCACCCCCGCCACCCGTGGGTAGCAGCAGACGATGGGACGGCTGTCGTCTTGGCGGTGGCCCTGCTCGTCAGCGCCGCCGATGACGACGGGGACGTGTTCGCCGGTGAGGGTGTCGATGCGTTCAAGGGGCCAGCCGTCGGAGTCGAGGTGCCAGAGGTAGCGGGAGCGGGCTATGGGGATGGAGCGACTGCCTACAGGGTTCCCGGGGGCGGTCAGCCAATCAGATTAAAACGATGGCCAAGTTCGGGTAAGGTCTTACGTCAGAACTTGGTTACTGGCCTGATGAGTCGCAGGGACTACATCTTTCCGGCCATTCTTGTGGGATGGGCTGCGGTGGTCTCCCTGGCTGGCCTTATCAATGTGAGCTGGATACAGATGACATTCAACCGCAGTAATTGGGTGAAAGAGACCTGCTCGAAGTGGGCGGGCAAGCTGATCACTGATGAAGAGATGGTCCAGCGCTTTCAGCTCCCCGACACGGTTGTGGTGGATGGCCAACCCAGGGCCACCACCGGGACAGCGGTGTTGCTCTGCCAGGCCCACGGCGCTCTGAGCGGGTTGTAGAGGCCAAGCCGAGCGGGAGCTTGGGGCGAGCAGGGGCCCTGGGCGGGGGAGCGCAAGGGCCGGCCAGGTTCCGCAAGCCCACGGTTGCCGCGCTGCCTGCCAGGAGCGCCCGCCCACGGGCAAGGTGGAGAATTACATCAGCCCGTGGGTGCAGCCGTGGGTGCAGCGGTGGGTGCAGGAGGCCGGGATCCTCGGAAATCGGCCCCTGTCGTAGCAAGGGGTCTCAGCGATTCTCGCCCCAAACCCCCGTTTCCCCTATTCTCCATCCACCATTCTTCCCGCCCGGGCCCCCGCAGGC
>CAZBMT010000272.1:0-4046 GCA_964492645.1 uncultured Cyanobium sp.
GGTCCTTGCTGGAGGACCTGCGCCGGGAGGGGGTGCGCTGTGCCGTGATCAGCAACGACCATGTGGAGGGCATCGAGGCCTTTCTGGCCGCCCACGACCTGGCCACCTACGTGCAGGCCCTCTGGAGCGCCGAGCATCAGCCGCGCAAACCCGACCCCGCCGCCGTCCACGGCCTTTGCGCGGAGCTGGGCGTGGCGGTGGAGGGCTGCGCCCTGATCGGCGACGCCAACAGCGACCTGCGCATGGCGAGGGCCGCCGGAGTGCCGGTGGTGCTCGGCTACCGGGCGGGTTGGCGGCGGCCCGTGGCCCTGGACGGCTCCTTCCTGCAGCTGGACCACTGGCGGGAGCTCGCCGTCATGCCGGGGAGTCCCGCCCCACCCAGCCGTGCGTCCATCGCCACCGGGGAGGTCGACGCACGGGAATAAGCTCAGCCATCGACCGATCCCCTGCCCCTATGAGCCGTTTCGTCTTCACCTCGGAATCGGTGACGGAAGGCCACCCCGACAAGATCTGCGACCAGGTGAGCGACGCCGTGCTCGACGCGCTGCTGGCCCAGGATCCCTCCAGCCGGGTGGCCTGCGAGACCGTGGTGAACACCGGCCTCTGCCTGATCACGGGGGAAGTCACCACCAACGCCCGCGTCGACTTCAACACCCTGGTGCGGGGCGTGATCGAGCAGATCGGCTACAGCGGCGCCCGTGCCGGCGGCTTCGATGCCCGCAGTTGCGCCGTGCTCATCGCCCTCGACCAGCAGTCGCCGGACATCGCCCAGGGTGTGGATGAGGCCGATGACCATGACGGCGACCCCCTCGACAAGGTGGGCGCCGGCGACCAGGGCATCATGTTCGGCTACGCCTGCGACGAAACGCCGGAGCTGATGCCGCTTCCGATCAGCCTGGCCCACCGGCTGGCGCTGCGGCTGGCCCAGGTGCGCCACGACGGGACGCTTGATTACCTGCTCCCCGACGGCAAGACCCAGGTGAGCGTGGTCTACGAGAACGACCGCCCTGTGGCGATCGACACGATCCTGATCTCCACCCAGCACACCGCCGAGGTGGACGGCATCAGCGACGAGAAGGCCGTGCAGCAGCGGATCAGGGAGGATCTCTGGTCGCACGTGGTGCTGCCCGCCACGGCCGATCTGCCCCTCAAGCCCTCCCAGGAAGCCACCCGCTTCTACGTCAACCCCACCGGCAAGTTCGTGGTGGGCGGCCCCCAGGGCGACGCCGGGCTGACGGGCCGCAAGATCATCGTCGACACCTACGGCGGCTACGCCCGCCACGGTGGCGGCGCCTTCTCGGGCAAGGATCCCACCAAGGTGGATCGCTCCGCCGCCTACGCGGCCCGCTATGTGGCCAAGGCGCTGGTGGCCTCAGGCCTGGCCCACAAGGCCGAGGTGCAGCTCAGCTACGCCATCGGCGTCGCCAGGCCCGTGAGCATCCTGGTGGAGAGCTTCGGCACCGGCGCCCTCAGCAACGCCGACCTCACCGCCCTGGTGCAGGAGCATTTCGACCTACGCCCCGGCGCCATCATCGAAGCCTTCGGCCTGCGGGAGCTTCCCCAGCGGCGTGGCGGCCGCTTCTACCAGGACGTCGCCGCCTACGGCCACTTCGGTCGCAAGGATCTCGACCTCCCCTGGGAAGACGTGTCCGCCATCGCAGCCACCCTGAAGCAGGCCACGGCGAGCCGTGTCAGCGCTGTTTCTGGGGGTTGACCTCGGCAGCAGCGGCCTGCGCCTAGCCGTTCTGGCCGAGGCCGGAGCCCCCGGCGGGGATCCCGCCAGCCCTGTGCTGGGCCGGCAGTCCCCGTACCCGGGCCGCTTCGAGGATCCGGAGGCCTGGCGACAGGGTCTGATCGATCTGCTGGCCACCGTGCCCGGAGAGATCCGCCGGCGGGTGGCGGGCGTCGCCATCGATGGCACCTCCGGCACCCTGCTGGCCTGCGGGCCCGGGGGCCGTCTGCTGCCGCCGCCTCTGGCGCACGCCCTTCCCTATCACCAGGCCTGTCCAGAGCAGGCCGGGGCCATCGCCACCCTGCTGGCCCCGGAGACCGGGGGGTGGGCCGACCATCCGGCCGCCAGCAGCAGCGGCAGCCTGGCCCGGGCCCTGCGCCTGCTGGCGCTCGCCCGGGAGACGGACCTCGCCCAAGGCCTGCTGCTGCGCCACCAGGCCGACTGGGTGATGGGCTGGCTGCTGGACGACTGGCGCTGGGGCGAAGAGGGCAACAACGTGCGGCTGGGCTGGGACCTGCAGCAGGGCCGCTGGCTCGCGGGGGTGCCCGAAGGCCTGGAAGCCGGGGTGCTGCCGGAGATCCGCTGCAGCGGCAGCCGCCTGGGGCGGCTGGCTCCTGCGGCGGCGGCCAGCCTGGGCCTGCCGGTTGACTGCCAGGTGGTGGCCGGCAGCACCGATGCCAATGCCGCGGTGCTGGCTGCCGATCCCCTGGAGGGTGACGGCATCGCCGTGCTGGGCACCACGCTGGTGCTGAAGCAGTTCGTGGCCGCCCCCCTGGCCGGAGCGGGCCTGAGCAACCACCGGGTGGGCGGTCGCTGGCTGGCGGGGGGAGCCTCCAACGCCGGCGCCGGCATCCTGCGCCGCTTCTTCGACGACGCCCGGATCGCCGAACTGAGCCGCCAGATCGCCCCGGACCGCCCCACGGGGCTGGCCCTGCGCCCCCTGAGCCGCCGGGGCGAGCGCTTTCCGGTGGACGACCCGGCGCTGGAGCCGATCCTGGAGCCCAGGCCCGCCAGCGATGCCCGCTATCTCCAGGCCCTGCTGGAGGGACTCACCGCCATCGAGGTGGCGGGCTGGCGGCGGCTGCGGGAGCTGGGCGCGCCGGAGCTGCGGCGGGTGATCAGTGTCGGCGGCGGTGCCCGCAACAGCCAGTGGCGTGCCCTGCGGACCCGCGCCCTGGGGATCCCGGTGCTGAACCGGCCGCAACGCACGGCGGCCCTGGGGATAGCCCTGCTGGCGCGGGCCAGCTCCAGGATGGGGGCCGATTCCCCCTCCCCCCGGCCATGAACGAACGTCTCCGGTCGATCCTCGCCATGGCTCTGTTCGTCGTGCTGGCCGGCTACGTGGGCTTCAGCGGCCTGCGGCTGGGCCTGCTGCTCTGGCAGCGGTTCGCCGGCGCCTGAGCCCAGAATTCCCCCAACCGAACGGAACCCATGGCCGCCGATCCCCTCACCGCCGCGGTGAGCGACCGCATCTGCAAGCACATGAACGACGACCACGCCGAAGCCGTTCTGGCCTATGCCCGCCACTACGGAGGCTGCACCGAGGCCAGGGAGGCCCGCATGGTGGCCGTGGAGCCCCAGGCGATGCGCCTGGAGGTGGACGGCACCCGGGTGGAGGTGCCCTTCGACCACGCGCTCACCGACAGCGAGGACGCCCACCGCACCCTGGTGGCCATGCTGCGGTCGCTCCCCGGGAAGGCTTGAAGCAGCGACTGCGCCGCCACCGGCGACGCCGGACCCCTGACCCTTCTCGCACGCCTGAGCCGGCTTCCGCTCGACTGGATCGCCGCCACACCCTGCCCCCTGTGCCGTGGCCTGCAGCCGCCGCAGCACGCGGCCGGAGCGGCATGCCCGGACTGCCGCCGCAGCCTGCCGCTGCCGGCGGGGGGGATGAAGGGCAACGAGCCCCTGCTCTGGTGGGCGGCCGGGTCCTACGACGGCGAGCTGCGGCGGTTGCTGCTCGGGCTGCGACAGCGGCCTGAGCCCGCCAGGGTGGGCGCCCTGGTGCAGGTGCTGGCGGAGGGGCTGCCCCAGTGGCGGCAGCGGCCGCTGGTGGTGCCGGTGCCGAGCTGGAAACGGCAGGGCAATCCCCTGCCCGCACTGTTGTGCCGCCAGCTCGTCCGCCAGCTCGGGTATCGCCCGGCCAACCTGCTGGAGCGGTCCCGGCCCGTACTCGGCCAGCACCACCTCGGCAGGGCCCTGCGCCTGGCCAACCAGGAGGGGGCCTTCCGCTGTCGCCGCGGCCCCCGCCTCGGCGAGGCCCTGGGCCGGCCGGTCCTGATCGTCGACGACATCCTCACCAGCGGGGCCACCG
>CAZBMT010000273.1:0-4022 GCA_964492645.1 uncultured Cyanobium sp.
CCGGATAGGCGAGCATGCAGAGGTTCTCCAGAATTGTCAGCGAGTAGGTGCCGGCGATCGACAGCCGCTCGGCGCGGGAGAGGGTGGAGAGGACGGACGGGGTCATCGGCTGGCCCTGCTGTGCCCAGCCTGGCAGCGCTCACTCCACGACGAACGTCGGCCTCACCTGGGCCAGGCAACGGCTGTCGGGCGCCTGCCTGGGGTTGGCCAGGAAGTCGGCGGCGATCTGGGTCACGCAGGTGGCGGCGGCCATCCCGGCCGGCGCAAACAGCGCCCCATGGCCGACGCCGGGGAAGGTGAACACGTAGGCGGTGGTCTGGTTCCTGGCCACGGCTTCGCCGTAGGGGGCGGGCGTGATCGGGTCGTCGCTGCCGTTCAGCACCAGGGTGGGGATCTGGGGGTTGGCGTGAACGAAGGGAGGTTTCTGCTCCACCTGAAGCACCGCGCAGGCGTTGTTCACCGCTTCGGCTTCGCGCACGCCCAGGGGGAGCAGCTGCGGATAGGGCGGCGTCAGCACCTGGTCGGGCAGCACCCGAACGGATCGACCCCGGGCACAGACGACCGTGTGATACATCTCCCGGGCCCCCCGCGGCTCGAGATCCGAGAGGGATTCGGCGATCCAGCCGAAGTCGCCCCGGCTGGCGGCGTGGATAAACCGGGGCAGGGAACTGCCGCGGGCTGATTCACCGGAATAGGGCCGGGCCAGATAGGCCACGACACCGGAGACGAAGGCCGTGCCGTCGAGCCGGGTGGTGAAGGTCTTGTTGGTCGAAGGAATCGTCAGCGTCAGGGGGATCGGCGTCCGGTTGAGCCGGTCCACGATCGCCAGAAACGTCGGCTCCAGATCCGGGTAGGCCGTGTTGCAACGTTGGTCCTGCGCGCAGGCGCGGAACACGTTCCTCAGGGCATGGCTGATCGTGTGGCTGGAGGCCAGGTTGAAATCGATGTCCGGCCGCACGACGCCATCGAGAATCACGCTGCGGAGTTTCGGCCCGGGCCTGTCGGCCCTTGCCATCACGTACTGCCCCAGCAACGTGCCATAGGACACGCCGTAGTAGTTGAAGGCCGGATAGCCCAGTGCTGCAGCGACGGCATAGATGTCGGCGGCGTTCTCACGGGTGTTGAAGGCGCTGGGGTTGATGCCTTGGGCCCTGAAGCGGGCGTTGCAGGCCCGGATCCAGCTCGGATCGGTGTAGTCCTGCTTCCCCTGCGCCACGGCGATGTTGTGGGCGTTGAGCTCGGGGCAGAACAGGAACGGCCTGGCGTAGCGGGTGCCTCGTTCCTCCACGAAGATCAGATCACGGCTCTGCAGCAGGGCCGGGAGTTCGGGATACTTCGGCAAGGCACCGTTGGCGATGTCGCCGATGGTGGAATCCCCGGGGCCGCCCTGCTCCACGAACAGGGGATCGGCCGCAGGGGTTTTGCCTGTGCTGCGGGTGCGGACCACGCCGAGCTGGATGGTGCGTCCCTTGGGCTTGGCATGCCGCTCAGGGACGGTGACGTAGCCGCAATCCGACTGGGCGGCGATGGCGGACGGCACATCGAAGCTTTTGCAGTCGACGGAGGTCCAGGCCGGGCCAAACTTGGCCGCAGCTTGCGCTGCATGGCCAGGAGCGGAACCGCCACTGGCACCGACAGCAATGGCGAGGAGCGCGAAACGGAGCAACGGAGTTGACGGCGGCCGCCCATGAAGGGCTTGATGGATGCTAGCAAGCGGCTGCACGAATCTTCCGGGCGCGTGCATCACCATGTTTGGCCGGATAACGAACCGCATGGCGGATCAGCCACTGCAGATCTGTGGAGGGGCCATCCTGCAGCCAACGCTCACAGGTGGCAAAGACGAGATCGGGATGGTCCTTGGCCATGTCTCCCAGGTGGTTGGCAACACTGCGGCGGACGTACAGCGATGGATCGTTCTTCAGAGCCTCAAGGATGGGAAGGACTGGCCTCGGATCGGCAACAAAGGATGCAATGCGTTTCCCCCAGGGGAGTCTTGGACGCGTACCCTCGCTGCAGAGGCGCCTCACATGCGGGTTAGGGTCGGTGATCCATCGGTTAACCTGCGCCAGCGTGCGCTCCTGCTGCTGGATCAGAAACGGGCGGATAGCGAACTCCGAGGTGAAGCGGGTGGTGAGGGCATGCAAAGCCAGCATCGACGCCTCAAACGGGTCATTGCCGCCATTGTGCTGGTCATCCTGCCCGTACGCTGAGATGAAGAAGCCATGGGGAAGAAAAAAGAAGCCTGCCAGCCCCATCTCGTCTGCCTCTGACTTCTCCGGCGTCAACGATGCCATGAGAACGTGGACAGCCTCTTCGTAGCTGCCAGGCAGGAATGCATGAAGAGCCTTGGCGATGTGCAGGCCTCGCTGCATGATGGATAACGGCTCAAGGCCTGCCAAGGCGGATGCGCAGAATCGGCTGGTCAGGAAGTCTGCATCCACGTAATGGATGTTCTGCGCGAGGCACGCAATGGCCTCCTGGCCGAGCAGGAGCTTCAGAGGCGTGCCCTTCTGAATGGAGCGCGGTGCCAATGGGAGCGTGGGGACTCGAGGCGCCATGGAGGCCCTATCCATGCCCATGGCCGTCGAGATCGCTGGCCAGCTGAGCAAGAATGTCGTCCGCATGGCTGACGGCGATGAAATGGCCTCCGCCGCTGATCGAATGCCAGATGGCCCCCGGGGTCTTTTCCGCCACCATCCTGTTGAGGGGTTCAGGCACCAGGTGGTCATCCGTTCCCTGCCAGAAGTGGACAGGACGCGTCACTGCGGTCATGTCGAAGGGCCAGGCCTCGTAGAGCATCGTGGCGTCGGTGACAAGCCCCTCAGCGCCCTGCCGAAAACATTCGCGCGATGCCTCCAGAAAGGAGTGGCAGACTCCCTCATCTGAGAGCACCTCCTGATCCGAGACGCCGATCGACTTTTTGAGCGCCTGCAGATAGCTGGCCTTAAAGTGGGTGGCACTCAGGCCAAGCAGTTCATACATGAGCCTGAAGCCAGGATGGAAATGCAACGCCAGGCGGCCCCCAAGCGCATCAACGCTGCTCTGGTATGGCGCGGCCCAGTTCGCTCCAAACGTTCCGTAACTCGCACCCGCGATGCAGGAGACATGGGCAAGCCGGGCAGGGTCGAGGTAGGCGGCGGCGGCAAGGGCCCACGGCCCCCCTTCCGACCAGCCGGTGACCGCGAAATGCTGGGCCCCGAAGGAGTCGGCCAAGGCCAGGAGGTCGTTGGCCCATGACGCAAAGGTGCGATCTGGCTGAGGCTTAGACCCACCGATACCAGGGCGGTCGACACAGACCAACCTCAGCCCATGGGCTCTGGCAGACGCATCAAAGAGCTTCGCCTCCTGGCGGCTGGAGGGCCCACCGTGGTTATGGAGGACAAGGGGTCCGGCTTCGTCGCCGGTGTCCAGATAGGCGAGCGTTCGGTTGCTGTCTTGGAAGGTTCCTTCACGCGCCAACGACGCTTCCTCCTTGGAGACCATTCACTTTAGCCGGATGTCAACACTTCAGCGCTTGAATCTAGTCGCGCTTCAAGCTGCTTCGGACTGAGCGGATGGGTCAACAACACGATCCAAATACCTAAACGTCAGGCGTAGCATGTCGAAGAGCTGTATTCCGTCCTCAACGATGGGTTCAGGATAGTTCTTGACGAAGAAATCACGGTCAATGCCTGTAACCCGAAATCCATTCCGCTGATAGAAGGCGAGTTGATGGCCGAACGTGCCCGTGCCCACCTCCAGTTGCCGCACGCCGGAGTTGCGAAAGAAATCAATCACCCATTTCAATAGCGCTGTGCCATATCCGGACTTCTGGTGGGCTGGATGAACGGCGATGCACATGAGCTCATGCGTGTCTGTGCCAATTGGCTGCACGACGCAGGCTCCAACCACAACCGCGCCGCAGGAATCAAGGAAGCACCTTGATCGCGAAAGATAGGAGCGAATCTTCTCTTCCGAAGGGTCGGCAAGGAGGAGTAGCTCCATTGGAGCTTGTGTGACGGGAACCTCTTGGATCAGTAGCG